>NZ_PQLP01000040.1:0-25934 GCF_002918965.1 Acinetobacter sp. ACNIH3
AAAGTGCATAATCAATTGCTTGCTGTTTAAATTCTGGACTAAAGCGTTTAGCCATTTCTTGTATCTCCAAAGTTAACGTTACGTTATCTTTAGAGGGAAGTGCTGTCCATTATTTTGGCTAGGATCAACCAAAGACAAGTTAAGTAATAAAGAATGTCTAAAATTTAAAATTCTTTAATCTTCTCCCTAGTTCTTTCGACCTATTCAACCTTTAAATTCTGGCTATATGCCCTCATACTTCTCCTAATAGAAATATTTAGGAAATTTCATGCGCGTAGATATCTGGTCGGATGTGGTCTGCCCTTTTTGTTATATCGGTAAAAAACGTTTACAAGCTGCTGCAGAACAGGCAGGTGTAGAACTTGAAGTTCACTGGCATAGTTTCCAGCTTGATCCTGAAGCACCCGTACGTCAGGAAATTTCTAATTCTGAAAGACTTGCGCAGAAATATGGCCGTACTGTGGCAGAAGTCGAAGAAATGCAACGTAATATTGCCGAGATGGCCAAGGCAGAAGGTATCGAGTTTAACTGGGAAGGTGCCAACTCAGGTAATACCTTTAATGCTCACCGTATTATCCATCTTGCCCAGAGCAAAGGTTTAGGTAACGAAGCTGAAGAAGCTTTCTTCTATAGTTATATGACCCAAGGTCTAGCCATTGGAGAGCGTGAAACCTTAGAAGATGTTGCAGCCCGTATAGGCTTGAATCCTGTTGAAGTCGATGATGTACTGAATTCAGAAGAATATGCTGATTTCGTTAAATTCGATCAGGAAATTGCACGCGACCAGTTGAAAGTTACAGGTGTTCCGTTCTTTGTATTTGACCAGCGTATTGCCTTGGCGGGTGCCCAACCCAAGGAAGTATTTGTACAGGTTCTAGAAAAAGCGCTAGAGCCACCGCAGGCTGCTGCAGAACAATGTACTGATGATCAATGTGATCTGCCTAAATCTGAATAAGATAAGACACATAAAAAAATCCCCATTTCAAATGGGGATTTTTTTATTCTGTATTTATTCGACCAGAAAACTGATTTTAAGATTGACCCGATATTCAGTAATTTTATTGTCTTTAATGACAACTTTTTGTTCATTAATCCAGGCACCCTGAACATTCTTGACGGTTTCAGTGACCTTAGCAATGCCAGTCTGAATCGCATCCTCAAAGCTCTTATTGCTACTCGAATTAACTTCAACAACTTTTGCAATCGCCATGATGTAACTCTCTTTTTATGGTGAGTGAAGCGTCATCATAGTGGATTTAAATCCTGAGCAAACGTTCCTTAAACATCGGACAGCAAATCCTTACATGTGTTTTACAATACCGTGTTCACCTCAGTCTAATCAGCATGGCATCACCCTTTAAATCTTTCATATAAAAATCTTTATTCTTATTTAAATTATTATTTTTTAAATAAGCCTTATGAAGAATGAGTTTTCTTGAAATTAGAGTAAAAGTTCTAATTTATTGTTTTTTATAAATAAAATTCTAATATTTTTTATAAAATTGCCGAATCAATCATTTTTTAATATTGGCGCTTTGATATCATTTTCACACAAATAAGGTTCTATTTTCTCCCAGTTCAATATATTGAACATCAGCTTATAAAGGTCATATTATGAACGCAATTAAATTTGTTCTGGCTGCGACGGTAATGGCACTTTCAGTAACTGCAACTGCGCAAATTGTCTACACACCTGACTTTCCAGTAAAAAAAGCGGCTGCCGTTGAAACTGTTGCAGCGGATAGCGCTGAAACTGTAAAAGAAGCTTAATTTTCTAGCTTCTTTCTTAAAAAACAGGCTGAAATACTCAGCCTGTTTTTTTATTTTTGCAGTACGACATCACAGAAAACGATTAAATTTATATTCAATCTTATTTCAGTTACCTAAATATTTTGATCCATGATTCATCCAGATGATCTTCCACACCCTTCCGAATTTTATCACGCTATATTTCTAGAAAATAATTGATAAAAAATAACATTTTTATATTTTCCTCCATATAATCAAAAAATGATCATTTTTTATATGTGACAAGTTTTGCCATGAATGAATTGCAAGCTTTAGTACAAGGTCAAATTTCACCACAGGCGATTCCGGTTGATCATCTGTTGCAGTTAGCCGAACGTTATACCGACCCTAACTCAACTGAATATAAACTGATTGAACTGGCTGCCAATATCATTCTGGCCAAAAGCCTGGATAAAGCACTTAAATATTTATAATAGATGACGATAATGAATGCTCTTGAAAAAGTACGCCTGATTAAAGAACTGCATGAATTAGGACATGATCTGGATCATCGTAGTCTCAGCTTATATGAAGTAGTCCGCTCTAAAAAACGTGTGCAAGAAATTTTTCAGCAGTGCAATGAGCCTGTTTTCAAGAAACAGCTACTGGCATTCAAAACCCGTCTTCAACCTGAACTTGCTGCACAGGAATTTGCTCGAGAAACCCATTATTACCATAGCTTCCGTGGTTTTTTTCTCAATGCAGATCATCTAAAGGAAGCCCTGTATGCTCACCCGCTTTCAGGTTGGGCTTTCTTGCATGATCCTAAACGTGGCTGGCAAATCTGGCTGATCCCAGCACCTCAACGTACTGCATTGATCAGTGAATGGAACCTTGATATAGAGCAGAGCTTTAGCTGGCTGTTACACCAGCAACAGCTTTCTTCATGTTTGAAAAGTGATCATGAATTACAAGCTACTGCGACCCCATTGTCTTTAGAGATGGTTGAAGAAAAGCTTCCTGAACCCTCTATAAATACTTATATCTCTAAACATGAGATTTGGGCGAATCCTCAAGTTTTGCCCGTTCAACAAAAAGCTTCAAATGTGCTTCAGACAATCGTACCTCCAGCAGAATTAGATTTAAGTCATTCAGAGCCAGACGAACCACAAGTAGAGAATAAGGAAAGCATCGCAGTACCCGATATTCCAGCGACTCTAGAATTTCAGGATTTATTATTTCAGGTTTCTGATGTTAGCTTGGACGAAATAGGTAATCATCATCTTTTTGAATTAAGTCTGGCTTCTGATTCATCCCTGCAACATCTCAAAATGGCTTGGCATCATCAGGAACATATAGACTGGAACTCTCAACCAGTTTACCTGGCTGAGCAGATAGATAGCATGGGACGCTTTAGCCACTATTGTATGCTATTAGGCACAAGTGAATGGCAGCAAGCCATACAGTTAATGCAGTTCTGGGGACAACAACAGAATTATCATATTGCTGCTATTAAAACGATTAGCGCTGTTGAATTAGGTACTAAATTCTTGCAGCTTGATTCGCTCTATCAAACTTATTCAGAACAGGCCCGATTGATCTGGCAACAAAAGGATTATTTCCCATTTATTCCTCTGCATCAGATTACCACCAAAAAATTTATTCTATTTGATGAGCAGCCAGCCAACTTTCATACTCCCCTTCTATTACTACAGGAACGTCAAAAATTACGTGTGATTCATGGGGAACAACGTCTCAAGCTGTCTTCCACGGAACAGATGTACCCGTGCTTGATTCTGAAACGTGATCAGCAAATTAACTGGCAGCTGATCCACCAGATTCTGCTGGAAATTAAAGAGCCTGTGGCAGTAGCAGAACTTTATGCAAGCATCCTGGATAAAGCTTTGGAAAAATTGATGTAATTTTGTAGTTCTGGTTGCTTTTATTAGATACAATTCTGCAAACTTATTCTTGAAATATAAAGAAAAAGAGCAAGAATAGCCCTATGAAAAAAAGCCGGATTTTGCCCGCATCTTTCTTACTGATCAGTTTAACAAGTATGAGTCCAATACTTTGGGCCGGGCTTGATCAATCTTCTGATACAAGCCAAACAGCCGAGGCTGATGAGCAGGAAGCAGAGCCTTCCAAAAGCTTTAGTTTCCTTGACTATATTCCGCGATTCATAGATAGCACACCTACCTTTTTACCGGAGCAGTCGAGTGAACCCATCGTTCCCAGTACCCATGAGACTGAGGAAAATACCTGGGTAGATCGAAAACAAAAAGGGATTCGTCACTGGACTAACCGTACTGCAAATAAAATTGACAACTGGTTTGGTGACCCTGATGAAAATGAACCTGCACGTGCGACCCTGAGAGTGATCGTGGATAATAGCTGGAACAAATATGATGAATATGAAGTCAAACCCCGTATTCGCGGCAGAATCAAGCTTCCCACATTAGAACGTAAACTCAGTGTAGTCTTTGGTGATGACAGCCTCGATAATGAACTGAATGGCAATGTCGCAATTACCAATGAGAATCCAGGCAATGCGCCTGACAGACGGCTGGACCGTAGCCGGACACGAGAAAATAACAGCTCTCTCGCATTGCGCTGGTCGGAACTTTCTAAAAAACTTCCTTTTGAAACTGATCTGGATCTGGGGATACGTTCTGGCGATGATATCTATGTCCGTGTAAAAGCAAGTCGAGATTGGGCACTACATAATGACTTCTCATTTCATGCCGAACAGATCTATCGTTACGGGATTGATAGTGAAAACTATCTGCGAACCAACCTGGAATTAACCCATGCGCGCCCTAATCAACCTTTTCTCTCCAACCAGTTCAGCCTAATCTATGCAGATGAACAGGATGATGATTTACGCTGGAATAATTACAGCTTTCGACAGCATCAGTTCTTTAATGCTCATCGCTTCAGTTACGGCCTCTATACTGGAGGTTATATGAATGACAACGATCTACGCCTGAATACTTGGGGACCGTATGCCTCTTGGCGTCAGCCTTTTCTTCGTGAATGGTTCTTTGTGCAGACTGATGTCAATTATTTAAATGACCATCGTGAGGATCGAAGTCATTACCTAGGTGCCGCAGTCCGTCTGGAGGCCATCTTCTAAAATCAATAGTGCTATATATGCAAAAAGCCCATAAAAGATGGGCTTTTAAAACCAGTAAAGCTTTCATTCATTAAATCTTCCCAAACACAATACGGTCCTTACACATGATACGTTCAGTTTGCCAAGATAACTGACCCAAGCTGGCTTGATTAAAGACTATATGATTACTCCGCTGTACACATTCAACCTATAAATCATTAATTTTCATATATTTATAGGAAATTATACGATCCGTACGCACCACTTTTTAGTACTAGTTCGCCATCGTGAGCTGACTCATGGAGATCAGTAAGGTAGTTAACAGACTTATGACGATACTGATTTTATGATTTATATCTCCATTAACTTAATAATCACTACTATTGATTATTTAATACAATATTATGTTTTTATTTGATGATAGATGCTTCAGATCAAACCTCCTTTATCATCAAAAAATTCCAGTAAATAATCATAAAAAACCCTTCTAGTAGAAGGGTTTTTCAAGTTTAAAATTTAAGCTAATAACAGACTGTTAATACGCTTTACATATTCAGCCGGATTCTCTGGTAAACCACCTTCTGCAATCACCGCCTGATCAAAGATAACATTGGCCAGGTCATCAAACTGGGTAGTGCCTTCCAGTTTTTTCACTAATGGATGTTCAGGGTTGATCTCTAAAATCGGTTTCATATCCGGTACAGGCTGGCCCGCATCTTTCAGCATACGGATCAATTGTGGTGATAACTCCCCTTCTCCTGTCACCAGACAGGCTGGTGAATCTACCAGACGAGTTGTTACACGCACTTCCTTGGTTTTATCCTTCAAGGAATCCGTCAGTTTATCGACTACAGGCTTAAACTGCTCAGCAGCTGCTTCAAGCGCTTTCTTCTCTTCAGCATCTTGCAGATCACCGAGATCTACTGCACCCTTAGATACATTCTGCAACGGCGTACCATCAAACTCATGCACAAAGTTCATTGCCCATTCATCTACGCGCTCAGACATGAGGAGAACTTCAATGCCTTTTTTCTTGAACAGTTCCAGCTGAGGAGAATTTTTCGCTGCATTCAGACTGTCAGCCGTTACATAATAAATAGCCTTTTGACCTTCCTTCATGCGAGCTTTATAGTCTGCCAATGAAGTACTGATTTCATCATTGGTTGAGGTCGCATAACGCAGTAATTTCAGGATGCGTTCACGGTTACTAAAATCTTCACCCAAACCTTCTTTCAGCACAGCACCAAATTCACGGTAGAAAGTTTTGAAGTTTTCCTGATCTTTTTCATCTTCAGACTTGGCCAGATTATCCAGCATGGTCAGGATACGACGGGTATTGCCTTCACGAATCGTTTTGACATCACGGCTTTCCTGTAGTAATTCGCGACTTACATTTAATGGTAAATCTGCACTATCCACCACACCTTGTACAAAGCGCAGATAGTTTGGAATCAGGTTATCCGCATCATCCATAATAAAGACACGTTTCACATACAGCTTGATCCCTGCTTTGGCATCACGGGTGAAAATATCCTGTGGAGCCTTGCTCGGTACATAAAGCAGTTGGGTGTATTCCGTGCTACCTTCCACACGATTATGTGCCCAAGCCAGTGGTGCAGCAAAGTCATGAGTCAGGTTCTTATAAAACTCGACATACTGTTCTTCAGTAATCTCAGATTTGTTACGGGTCCATAAAGCACTGGCAGAGTTGATCGCTTCCCACTCATCCGTCTTCACATATTGACCACCTTTTGGTGTTTCACCCTCTGCAGCTTCTTCTTCCTGCCAGACTTCTTTCTGCATCTGGATAGGCAGGCTGATATGGTCAGAATATTTATTAATAATCTGCTTTACTTTATAGCTTTGCAGATAATCCAGAGCATCTTCACGCAAATGCAGGATAATATCCGTACCACGGCCGTCTTTAGTGATCTGTTCAACTTCGAAATCACCTGTACCACCACTGATCCAGCGTACGCCTTCAGACTTGTCCGCACCTGCACGACGGGACTCTACAGTGATCTTGTCAGCGACAATAAAGCCTGAATAGAAACCGACACCAAACTGGCCAATCAGCTGAGCATCAGCTTTCTGATCCCCGGTCAGTTTTGACATAAAATCTTTGGTACCTGATTTGGCAATCGTCCCCAGATTATCAATGGCTTCTTGCTGGCTTAAGCCAATACCATTATCAGAAATAGTAATCGTTTTATTGTTTTGATCGAGGCTGACCCGAACACGCAGGTCAGGTTCATTTTCATAATATTCAGGATGATTGATCCCTTCAAAACGTAACTTATCGCATGCATCTGAAGCATTTGAAATCAATTCACGCAGGAAAATTTCAGGGTTTGAGTATAGCGAATGTGTCACGAGGTGCAGTAACTGCGCCACCTCGGCCTGGAAACTATGCTTTTGTGCGTTTGACTCGCTCATTCTTCACTCCTTTCATTATTGGAAACAGACTTAAGCTGATGCCTATATGAATGGAGTGAGTTGTTTAATTTTCAATAGTATCTAATGATTTTCATGCAAAAAATTTAATCATTCAAAATGGTCCCTGACGGTAAACCCGATCAAATTGCAAGTCAATCTGCTGCTGGCGCATTTTATATACCTGCATCAGACAGTCGACAGACTCCTGACACTGATCACGAAACTGTAACCACTTGACCTGATCTCGCTGAATGACCGAGCGCGTACCCATGGGCACAAGATGACGGATAATATTGTAACTGGTGGCCATTTTGACATCGGCATCATTCAGTGTCCGATGCTGGCAAATCGCCTTTTCAGTTTGTGACTGAGCCTTCTGGCAGTCGAAACTTGCCGCATAGCTTTGAGTCGTCCAGACCATAAAGAAGACCAATCCACTTCTAAGCAACCACTTCATTCTTGATCTTCCTATTCTCTTTATTGTATTCAGATTATCTTTAACTTTATTGCATTCAATATATTTGAACAGGGCGAATCTGCTCAATTAAATCACGTTATAAATCGTTGTTATTTTGCAAAAAAAAGCCCTATCCGTAGATAAGGCTTTTGGATAATTTCAAAGCTTAGAATTTGTAGCTATAGCCAATGGTGTAAACCATAGGATCAATATCTAGATCAAATTTAGCTGGTACATCTCCAGTCAAAGTAACTTCAGGGCTAATTTGTGCATAACGTGCATCAAAGTAAACACCCCAGTTTTTCGCATCAGCTGGTTGATAGCCGAAGCCTACCTGTCCAGCAAAGCCAAAATCTTCTTTTACATCTACATCAGTATCGCCTAGACCTTTTGTACGTTCATCCCAAGCAACAAATACTGTACCACCTACACCAATGTATGGAGTAAAGCGAGTTGAGTTTTTAAAATGATACTTTGCAGTCAGTGTTGGTGGTAAATGTTTAATTCGCACTACATCCGTACCATTTAATTCAACATCATGATTAATAGGTGCTGCAAGTAATAATTCTGCAGAGATGTTGTCATTAAAGAAATATTCAACCGATGGTGTAAATGCTAATTCGTCCGCAGCTTTTAGCTCAGCATCTGGGCCAAGCTGATACTCACCAGTCGGAGAAACAACCGAGCCACCTACCTTAACTTGCCACTGGCCTGCCATCGCAGATACTGAAAGACCCATTAATGCAATTAGAGCAACTTGCTTTAACATTTTTAATACCCCACGGGAAGAATAATTATTAAGAAAAATATACCTTAATTAATAATAAACATGGTTAAAATTAATATGCAATAGATATTATAAAATCAAATTATAAGTATTATTTAAGTATATGTAATTATTATATATTTATTTTAATCTGACCAACCTGGTTGGATTAAAATACCAACCAAGTTAATCTGATTTAATTATTATTTATTTCAAGCAGACAAGTCAGAATTAATAGACACTAACTCAAATAAAATGAGTGAAACATCACACAATTAAAGCACCATTGCCGCAATCCAGCCAAAAATCAGCAATGGAATGTTGTAGTGGATAAAGGTTGGAATCACACTGTCCTTCACATGGTCATGTTGACCATCCATATTCAGGCCAGACGTTGGGCCAAGGGTAGAATCTGACGCCGGCGAACCTGCATCTCCCAGTGCTGCAGCAGTACCAATAATGGCAATAGTTGCTTCAGGACTAAAGCCGAACTGAATGCATAACGGTACATAAATGATGGCTAGAATTGGCACAGTCGAGAATGATGAACCGATCCCAAGAGTTACCAGCAGACCAATCAAGAGCATTAAGAAGGCTGCAAGTGCTTTACTTTGACCAATCCATTCTACAGAGGCCTGAACCAGCGCTGGCACCTGATTGGTTGCTTCAATGACCGAGGCGAAACCCTGGGCAGCGATCATAATGAAACCAACCAGTGCCATCATACGCATACCGGTAATGATCACATCATCTGCTTCTTTCCATTTAAAGATTCCGGCACAGCTAAGAATTGCTACGCCCACCAAACCTGCAAGAATCATAGAATCTGAATACAGCTGCACAGCCAGCGTTGCTACAACTGCAATCACTGCCATCCAGATGGTGAACTTGGCAATTTGAGGTCGAGCTGCCTGCTGTTCTACGCCCAGTTCGGCAGAAATACTCTGCTGCTGTTCGACCTGGATATCTTTATACACACGTGGCTTACGATAGCTGATAAAGATCGCAACCAGCAAACCGATAAACATGCCAAATACAGGAATCGCCATGGCAGCTGGAATCTGGTCATAGGTGATCTGGAAGCCATAAGCTTTACCGAAAGTATTGATATTCTGCCCCAGAATATCATTCAGAAAGATTGCACCAAAACCAACTGGAATCAGCATATAGGTCGCAACCAGACCAAATGTCAGTAAACAGGCCACCAGACGGCGGTCTAACTGCAAGTGATTAAATACGATCAATAAAGGCGGAATCAACACAGGTATAAACGCAATATGCACAGGAATCACGTTTTGAGAGAAGACCGCTGCAATTGCAACAGTTGCAAAAATCATATATTTAACACGATTTTGTGCTTTGATATCAGCCTCACCTTTTAAGGTACTAATCATCTTATAAGCCAAAAGATCAGGCAGGCCTGAACGTGCCAAAGCTAAAGCAAATGCACCTAAAATACCGTAAGCCAAGGCAATTTTAGCACCACCACCCAGGCCATTGTTAAATGCATCTAAAGTTCCCTGCAGGCCTAGACCCGCCAGCAAACCACCAAGAATAGCACCAATGACCAGGGCAAAAACCACAGGTACACGTGCCAAGGAGAGTCCACACATGACTCCGATAGCAGCAAGAATCGCAAACATAATGAATTGGGAATGAGAGAAAGGGAGGTATTTTATCAGAAAATGCGAATAAAAATTCCCCTACATTTTTATCAATCCAAATCCATCTTTGTGATTGGCTTAAGCATGCTGCTGAGTAAACTCACGGATAGACTCTGCAATAAGTTTTGGCTGGCTTAAGATTGCCCAATGATTGGCATCTAGCTCTACCCTGGAAAAGGTTTGCACCCATTTTGGCATTTCATCAACTAGTTGCGGACTGACGAAATTATCCCGCTTTAGCACAATGGCCTGTACCGGACAGATGGCATAGCGTTCACGGGGTTTAAGCAACCTTGGAATAAAATTGGCCCGATACAGCCCAACACCATATTTTCCATCTTTGACAATATTCTGGTTCAATGGCAGTCCTTCTTTGCCTTCCAGTTCCCGAATAATTTTGCCCCAACGTTCAGGATTGAAAAAATTCCATGCAGTTGGTGCCAGCCAAGGCAATTGAAACATGGCGATATACCAGGACTTGCTTAATTGTTTAAAAAATCTTGATCTGTTGTGCTTGAACTGATTCCGCATCCAGAAGGCGGCATGGTCCAGACAGGGACCTGAAATCGTGGTAAAGGAAAGAATACGGCCTTCGAATCTTGGGTCAGTTACCGATTCCCAAGACTGAATCGAACCCCAGTCATGGGCGACCAAATGAAAAGATTGTCCTGGAAGAACGGCATTCACCACTTCCTCCAGATCCATACTCAGACGCTCCAGACGATAATTACGGATATATTTGGGAATGGATGAATCCCCTGCGCCACGTACATCATAAGTAACGATAAAATAATCCGGCAGATAGACAATTACATTTTTCCAGACCTCCTGATGATCCGGATAGCCATGCACCAAAACCAAAGCAGGCTTGCTGATATCACCAAAAGTTCTTACTGCAAGACGCTGCTGATCACTGGTTGCCACCCATTGAGTTTGTGTTTCCATCTGGTCTTCCTTTATTGTTATTGACCGTTTATTTTATAACTCGGCATGATTTATCAATGCCATCACAATTTTGTTGTTCTAGTATGCATAGCTATACAAGAAAAAAGAATGTCAGTATGAGCCTATTACGTAAAATTCAAAGCCTGCCTTTGGTCACTAAATTTATCTTAAACCGTTATGCACCCTATCGTGGAGCGGGTATCGAAATTGATGAACTGGATTATGCCAACTATCATATTCGCGTGAAAATGCCACTAACTCGTAAAAACCAGAATATTGTCGGCGTACATTTTGGGGGTAGCCTGTATTCCATGGTCGATCCCTTTTACATGTTGCTGCTGATGCATCATTTGGGACCAAAATATATTGTCTGGGATAAAGAAGCGACCATTCAATTCCTTTCTCCAGGCCGCGGAACCGTGTATGCAGACATACGCATTGATGCTGAAGAAGTGAAAACTATTATGAATTTGGCGGCTGATCATGCTCCTGTCTATCGTAACTATCAGGTCGATATTTATGATGACTCAGGTGTACGTATTGCAGAAGTAAAAAAGACCTTATATATCCGTCGTAAAAAACCCAAAGCTCTCTTTAAAGATAAATAGGAATTGGATCAATAAAATAAAAGCGCCTGTAGAGGCGCTTTTATGTAATTCATACCAGATAGTGCTGTGATTAACGTCGTTGCTCAATCGCCGCACCTGCACCACCGCCGATCGCACCACCGATTGCTGCACCAGCGTTACCACCAAAAATACTCTTACCAACGGCTGAGCCAACAGCGCCGCCTACACCACTGTAGGTTGCATTGCGGTTAGAGCCGCCTTGAGTCTTACTTCCGACAGCGGCACCTGCACCACCGCCAATAGCAGAACCCCAGCCACCGCCGACACTATTACCCACGCCACCACCGACTGCGCCACCGAGTGCTGCCGCACCTACACGTTGATCACGGGCAGACATATTTTCACAACCTGCTAACATAAAGGTTGAAACTGTCACCGCAGCCACTACGCCAATTAACTTTTTCATGATCCAGCTCCCTGTTCGATTCCTCTGTCTTATGAGTTAAGAGTAACCGGAATTTAAGGAGCGATTTATAACAAGATGTTAAATCTTGAAACTCCCCTACGCTATTTTGTAAATAGCACATGAAATGGGATCTTTTAAGTTTATTCCGCAGTATCTACCATTAGCAAATCACGAGAGGTTGCACCATCTTCAGTCATCACGGTATGGGTTACCTTGGTTTTATCCGTACCAGTATGTTGCTGCAATTGTAGAGTACGTTTTACAGGTTCAGCCTGATCTTTTTTAAACTCGATACCTTCAGCATCAATGCTTCTGGTTTGCTGGATGATTTCACCGTCCTGCTTCAATGTCGTATCCAATTCAATTTTAGAGGTGGGAACAATCACACCCCCCTTTTGAATTACTGGAATTGACAGTTTTTTATCCGAGAACTGTCCCAGAGTGTCATCAAATACCACTTCTTTAGCAACAATATCCTTGCCTTTATTGGTGATTTCCAGAATCGTGGCTTCAACATGACGTACAGGCTGCTGTCCTTCTACCCGACGCAGCACTTCAGTTTTTAGTACAGGAACCACAGCTTTATCTTCAACCATGATGGTATTGGGCATGGGCGCTGCAAATGAAACAGTTGAGACTACGAATAATGTGGTAACCGCTAATTTTTTACTTATAGAACGCATTTTTCCCTCTCAATAAAAAAATAAGACCTGAGCTTAACAAGCGGCGCTTGTACTACAGATCATCGGTATGGATTAATAAGTAGCAATGATCAGTGCCTAAATAGATGTAAAGCTTGTTTTACTTTATTGAGTAACAGCTTCTGATGTTGCAACGTCATCTGTTTCTAATGGTGCCGCATCCAAAGGTTGAGCTTCTTCATTTGCAGCTGCTTGATCTACAACTTCAGTTTCATCCGCGGCTGTAGTGTCGCCAGGTGCTGTATTTTCTGCTTGATCTTTAGAACACGCTGTCAAACCGAGTGCTAGCAGTAATACAACTGAGATTGCTAAATTTTTCATCTTATTGTTCCCATTTAAGTTTATGTTTTCCTCAGAAATACTGGCATATTTTAGGGTTTGATTTCAAATCATTGTTTAAAGTCGCTGACTTGACAACATCCAGCAATAAAAAAAGCCACCCGAAGGTGGCTTTTTCTGATTTAAACTGTCTGATTACAGACCGTTAAACTCATCATTAAATGCTTGGCTAAGCGCTTGGTCTACATCAGAGAAGTCATTATGCAGTTCAAATTCTGCAGCTTCTGCTTCTTGACGACGACGCTCCAAGTGGTAAGCCAGACCTGTACCCGCTGGGATCAGACGACCTACAACTACGTTTTCTTTCAGACCGCGTAGATCATCTTCTTTACCTGTTACAGCTGCTTCAGTTAACACGCGAGTTGTTTCCTGGAACGATGCAGCAGAGATGAACGAGTCAGTAGAAAGTGACGCTTTGGTAATACCCATCAATTGACGTTCAAACTTCGCAGGGAACTTGTTCTGAGCAAGCAATGCTTGGTTCTCTTGAGCAACGCGGATGTAATCCACCTGTTCGCCTTTGATGAAGCTAGAATCACCACCATCAGTGATTTCAACTTTACGCAACATTTGACGTACGATCACTTCGATGTGCTTATCGTTGATTTTTACACCTTGCAGACGGTAAACGTCCTGAACTTCATTCACGATGTAGTTCGTCAACGCCACTTCACCTTTCAGACGTAAGATGTCATGCGGGTTCTGTGGACCATCAGAAATCGTTTCACCACGGTTCACATGTTCGCCTTCGAACACGTTAATGGTACGCCATTTCGGAATCAGTTCTTCGTAGATCTCTGAACCATCATCCGGAGTAATTACCAGACGGTTCTTACCTTTGGTCTCTTTACCGAAGCTTACGATACCAGAAACTTCTGCAAGGATCGCATGCTCTTTAGGCTTACGTGCTTCAAACAAGTCAGCTACACGCGGCAGACCACCGGTAATATCACGCGTACGTGAAGATTCTTGTGGTACACGACCGATTACATCACCCACACCAATTGTTTCGCCATCACGGACAGAAAGAATTGTGTTTTGTGGCAGGAAGTAGAACTGTTCGCCACCATCTACTGTGTCAAGCACAACAGCAGGACGTAAATCTTTACCAGAAGCAGGACGCGCTGTAACAGGCAAGATCTCAACAGTCGTCATACCAGTTGCATCATCAGTTTTCGATGTTGCAGTTACACCATCAGCAATCTGGCTGAAGCGAACTTTACCAGCTACTTCTGTTACCAGTGGATGTGTATGCGGATCCCAAGTCGCCACGATACCGCCAGCCTCTACAGATTCGCCATCTTTGAGCAAGATAGATGCACCGTAAGGGATCTTGTAACGTTCACGCTCACGACCTAGATCATCTGCAATACCGATTTCACCTGAACGTGAAGTTGATACCAAGTGACCTTTTGCGTGTTGTACAGTTTTCACATTGTGGAAACGTACAGTACCTTTGTTACGAACTTGTACGCTGTTTGCAGCAGAAGTTCGGCTCGCAGCACCACCCACGTGGAACGTACGCATGGTTAACTGGGTACCTGGCTCACCAATTGATTGAGCAGCCATTACACCCACAGATTCACCAGGGTTCACTTGATGACCACGTGCCAAGTCACGACCGTAACATTTCGCACATACACCGAAAGTAGAGGCACAGTTTACAACTGAACGTACTTTGATTTCGTCAATACCCGCGTTTTCAATAAACGTAGCCAGTTTCTCGTCAATTAAGGTATTACGAGGAAGAAGAACTTCGTCTGTACCCACTTTTTTAACGTCTTCAGCAACGACACGACCCAGTACTCGAGTACCCAGGTTCTCGATCACGTCACCGCCTTGAATGAACGGCGTCATTACAAGACCATCATAAGTACCACAATCTGGCTCAGTGATGACCAAGTCTTGCGCAACGTCTACCAGACGACGAGTCAGGTAACCAGAGTTCGCTGTTTTCAGTGCTGTATCGGCCAAACCTTTACGCGCACCGTGTGTTGAAATGAAGTACTGAAGTACTGTCAGACCTTCACGGAAGTTCGCTTTAATTGGCGTTTCAATGATCGAGCCATCCGGCTTCGCCATCAGACCACGCATACCAGCCAACTGACGAATCTGAGCTGCGGAACCACGGGCACCGGAGTCAGACATCATGTAGATGCTGTTGAATGATTTCTGTTTCTCATCTTCACCCTGTTTGTTCTTAACAGTCGTGTAAGACAAGTTGTCCATCATCGCTTTCGCTACCTGGTCGTTGGTACGTGCCCAGATATCGACAACTTTGTTATAACGTTCGCCGGCAGTCACGAAACCTTGTTCGAACTGTTGTTCGATTTCACGAACTTCAGCTTCAGCTTTACCAATAATCGCCTGTTTGTTTGGTGGAATCAGCATGTCTTCCATACCAACAGATACACCTGAGCGAGTCGCTTGACGGAAGCCCAAATACATCAACTGGTCAGCGAAGATAACAGTATCTTTCAGACCCAGTTTACGGTAGCAAGAGTTGATTAACTTCGAGATGTTCTTTTTGGTCATCTCAACGTTAATTTGCTGGAAGTCCATCCCTTCAGGAACAACTTCCCAAAGCAGACAACGACCAGGGGTTGTATCAACAATGATGGTTTCTTGACGACGGTTGCCATCTTCATCAATCACAGTTTGGTGTACACGTGCTTTCACGCGAGCATGTAGATCAACCTGACCAGTTGCAAGCGCACGGTTTACTTCGTGAGTATCCGCGAACACCATGCCTTCACCTTTGGCATTGATTGCATCACGTGTGATGTAATACAAGCCCAACACAACGTCCTGAGACGGTACGATGATTGGTTCACCATTCGCTGGAGACAAGATGTTGTTGGTTGACATCATTAACGCACGAGCTTCTAACTGAGCTTCAAGTGTTAATGGTACGTGTACCGCCATTTGGTCACCGTCGAAGTCGGCGTTAAATGCCGCACAAACTAACGGGTGAAGACGGATCGCTTTACCTTCAATCAGAATAGGTTCAAATGCTTGAAGACCTAGACGGTGAAGTGTTGGCGCACGGTTCAACATGACTGGATGCTGACGGATCACAGATGCAAGTACGTCCCAAACTTCTGGAGTCTCACGCTCAACCATTTTCTTCGCAGCTTTAATGGTAGTGGCTTGACCAGATGCTTGTAATTTCGCAAAGATGAACGGCTTGAATAACTCAAGTGCCATTTTCTTCGGAAGACCACATTGGTGAAGACGTAAGTTTGGACCTACAGTAATTACCGAACGACCTGAGTAGTCAACACGCTTACCAAGTAAGTTTTGACGGAAACGACCCTGTTTACCTTTGATCATGTCTGCCAAAGATTTAAGAGGACGTTTGTTCGAACCGGTAATTGCACGACCACGACGACCGTTGTCTAACAATGCATCCACAGACTCTTGAAGCATACGTTTTTCGTTACGTACGATAATGTCTGGCGCTGCAAGGTCAAGAAGACGCTTCAAACGGTTGTTACGGTTGATCACACGACGGTAAAGGTCGTTCAAATCAGAAGTCGCGAAACGACCACCTTCAAGTGGCACAAGCGGGCGAAGATCTGGTGGAAGTACTGGAAGTACGTTCATTACCATCCATTCTGGCTTGTTATTCGATTCTTTGAACGCTTCCATAAGTTTCAAACGCTTAGACGCTTTTTTCAACTTAGTTTCAGAAGTCGTTACAGGAATCTCTTCACGCAGGCGAGAAATTTCGGCTTCAAGATCGATGTCTTTCAACAAGTCCTGAACTGCTTCCGCACCCATTTTCGCTGTGAATTCGTCACCGTGTTCTTCTAAGGCATTGAAGTATTCTTCATCGTTTAGAAGCTGGTATTTCTCGAACGGAGTCATACCAGGATCGGTAACGACATAAGATTCGAAATACAATACGCGTTCGATATCACGTAGCGTCATGTCTAATAAAAGACCGATACGGCTAGGTAGTGATTTCAGGAACCAGATGTGTGCAACTGGAGATGCCAGCTCGATGTGACCCATACGCTCACGACGAACTTTCGCAGTTGTTACTTCAACGCCACATTTTTCACAAATGACGCCTTTGTATTTCATACGCTTGTATTTACCACACAAGCATTCGTAATCTTTTACTGGACCAAAGATTTTGGCACAAAATAGACCATCACGTTCTGGCTTGAACGTACGGTAGTTGATGGTTTCAGGCTTTTTAACTTCACCATGAGACCACGACTTAATCATTTCTGGTGACGCAAGACCAATACGGATGCGATCAAACTCTACTGGAGCATGACCGTCTGAATCCGTCTTTTTGCGCATGATATCGAGCAAGTCTTTCAATTTTTTTCTCCGTGTGTTGTGGAGATTTTCACTCAACAACTGGGTCACAAATATTGTTTTTTACTGAAATTTGGGAATTTTAAGAATCCCCCTAAATCCCCCTTTAAAAAAGGGGGGACTTCTCCCCTCTTTCTCAAAGAGGGGTCAGGGGAGATTTCTTAGTCACCATTTTTCAGTTCAATGTTGATACCTAAAGAACGGATCTCTTTGGTCAATACGTTGAACGATTCAGGCATACCTGGGTCCATGTAATGGTTACCATCTACAATATTCTTATAGATACGGGTACGACCTTCAACGTCATCCGATTTCACAGTAAGCATTTCCTGGAGTGTATATGCTGCACCGTATGCTTCCAGTGCCCATACTTCCATCTCACCGAAACGCTGACCACCGAATTGTGCTTTACCACCAAGCGGCTGTTGCGTTACTAGAGAGTAAGAACCAGTAGAACGCGCATGCATCTTGTCGTCAACCAAGTGGTTCAGTTTCAGCATGTACATGTAACCTACAGTTACCGGACGGTCGAAACGTTCACCAGTACGGCCATCATACAATACTGTTTGACCAGTACGTGAAATGCCACCAAGCTCTAACAATTCTTTGATTTGCGATTCTTCAGCACCGTCGAATACTGGAGTTGCCAAAGGAACACCTTTACGCAAGTTACCAGACAATGCCAAGATTTCATCATCAGTCAGGCTATCAAGATCTTCTTGCTCGCCACCAACTTTGTTGTAAATCTTGTCTAAGAATTCACGAAGCTCAAGTACCGTACGTTGCTCTTGAAGCATCTTGTCGATTTTGTCGCCAAGACCTTTGGCGGCCATACCCAAGTGAGTTTCAAGAATCTGACCCACGTTCATACGTGACGGTACGCCTAGCGGGTTAAGAACGATATCAACTGGTACACCGTTAGCATCGTGTGGCATGTCTTCTACCGGCAAGATGTTAGATACAACACCCTTGTTACCGTGACGACCCGCCATCTTATCACCAGGCTGGATACGACGTTTAACCGCTAGATAAACCTTAACAACTTTCAGTACGCCAGTTGTAAGTTCATCGCCTGTAGATAATTTGCGTTTCTTCTCAGCAAACTTTTCATCAATTTCAAGGCTCTTCTCTTTCAAGAAAACTTGAATTTGAGTTAAACGCTCAGCAATTGCTTCATCTACTGGTTGGATGTCTAACAGATCAACAAGCTCTAAACCAGACAGAACATCTTCAGACAGTTTGTCACCGCGTTTAGTTGTGCCACCACCGTTAGATTCCTGACCTTTCAACAGACGAATAATACGTTCACGTGCTGCTTCTTCGAAGATTTTGTATTCTTCTTTCAAGTCTTTACGGTAAGCATCAAGCTGAGCTTTTTCAATTGCTTGAGCACGTTCGTCTTTTTCAAGACCATCACGTGTAAACACTTGAACGTCAATCACGGTACCTTTAGTACCCGATGGAACACGTAAAGAAGAGTCCTTTACGTCAGCTGCTTTTTCACCGAAAATTGCGCGAAGCAGTTTTTCTTCCGGAGTAAGCTGCGTTTCACCTTTAGGTGTTACTTTACCTACCAGGATGTCACCAGCAGTCACTTCAGCACCGATATAAACGATACCAGACTCATCCAGTTTAGAAAGTGCAGCTTCACCCACGTTCGGGATATCGGCAGTAATTTCTTCAGCACCCAGTTTAGTATCACGTGCAACACATGAAAGTTCCTGGATGTGGATAGACGTTAAACGGTCTTCCTGAAGTACACGCTCAGATAACAAGATCGAGTCTTCATAGTTGTAACCGTTCCAGGTCATGAATGCTACGCGCATGTTTTGACCCAGTGCCAGTTCACCGCCATCAGTCGATGGACCATCAGCAAGAACGTCACCGCGACCCACTTTATCGCCCATGTTCACAAGAACTTTCTGGTTGATACAAGTGTTCTGGTTAGAACGTGTGTATTTGATCAGGTTGTAGATATCTACACCTGCTTCGCCCGCAACCATTTCGTCTTCGTTGACACGAATCACGACACGAGAAGCGTCTACATATTCAATACGGCCACCACGTTTCGCGATCACACATACACCAGAGTCATGTGCTACGTTCGCTTCCATACCGGTACCAACCAGTGGCTTGTCAGCGATTAACGTAGGAACTGCCTGACGTTGCATGTTTGAACCCATCAATGCACGGTTCGCATCATCGTGTTCAAGGAACGGAATCAGTGATGCAGCTACAGATACCACCTGCTGAGCAGATACATCCATATGCGTCACTTTTTCTGGTGGAATACGTACGAATTCACCTTGGTGACGTACAGATACGAATTCTTCAGTCAGGTTGCCATCTTTATCGATTGCAGAGTCGGCCTGTGCGATAACAGTACCTACTTCTTCGATTGCAGACAGGTATTCAACTTCATCCGTTACACGACCATCAACAACTTTACGGTAAGGCGTTTCTAAGAAACCAAAGTTGTTACATTTTGCATATACAGAAAGCGAGTTGATCAAACCAATGTTTGGACCTTCAGGCGTTTCAATTGGACAAACACGACCGTAGTGAGTTTGATGTACGTCACGTACTTCGAAGCCAGCACGTTCACGCGTCAAACCACCAGGCCCAAGCGCTGATACACGACGCTTGTGGGTGATTTCAGACAATGGGTTGTTTTGGTCCATGAACTGAGATAACTGGCTTGAACCAAAGAATTCCTTGATTGCAGCAGCCACTGGCTTCGCATTGATTAAATCTTGCGGAGACAGGTTATCAGTTTCAGCCTGTGATAGACGTTCTTTAACCGCACGTTCTACACGAACCAGACCCACACGGAATTGGTTTTCAGTCATTTCACCAACTGAACGAACACGACGGTTACCTAAGTGATCGATATCATCGACTTCACCCTTACCGTTACGAATTTCAACTAATGTTTTCAATACATCAGTGATATCGTCGTTCGAGAGGATACCTTCAACTTCACGTGACTTCTGGTCTGTACCCACTTCGTAAGGACGACCCAAACGACGGTTGAACTTCATACGGCCGACTGGCGACAAGTCATAACGCTCAGAAGAGAAGAACAGGTTGTTGAATAGGTTTTCAGCAGCTTCTTTTGTTGGTGGCTCGCCTGGACGCATTACTTTGTAGATTTCTACCAATGCTTCTTCACGACCTGTCGTCGTATCGGCACGCAATGTATCCGCGATGAATGAACCACGGTCGATGTCATTTGTGAACAGCAAGTTAAACTGCTTCACGCCGCCTTCTGCAATTTTCACCATGATTTCATGGCTTAATACAGTATTGGCCGCGATCACATCGCCATCTTTTAACTGGATGTCTTCAGCAGTGATACGTTCGTACAGGTATTCATCAGGCACTGCAAGTTTTTCAAGACCTGAAGCTTCCATTTGACGTACGTGACGTGCGTTAATACGTTTACCTTGCTCAACAATGATCTTGCCGTCTTTGTCAGCAATATCAAATTGTGCCATTTCACCACGCAGGCGTTCTGGAACAAGGTCAATCTGATAGCTACCCATATCAAGATATACAGGCACTTTCTCATAGAACATGTTCAGAATTTGTTCGTTGTTATAACCCAATGCACGAAGTACCACAGTCGCAAGCAATTTACGACGACGGTCAATACGTACATAGACTAGGTCTTTGGCATCGAATTCAAAGTCTAACCATGAACCACGGTAAGGAATGATACGCGCAGAATAAAGGACTTTACCACTTGAGTGAGTTTTACCTTTATCGTGGTCAAAGAATACGCCTGGTGAACGGTGTAATTGAGATACGATTACACGCTCGGTACCGTTAATTACGAAAGTACCGTTATCCGTCATCAATGGCATTTCGCCCATATAGACTTCTTGTTCACGTACGTCTTTGATCGATTTCGTTTCACGATCTTTCAGGATCAAACGAATCTTCACACGCATTGGTGCTGCATAAGTTGAGCCACGAAGAATACATTCGCGTACATCAAACTCAGGCTTACCAAGACTATACTCAACAAATTCTAAAGCAGCATTGCCAGAATAACTTTCAATAGGAAAAACTGAACGAAATGCGGCTTGGAGACCGATATCTTCGCGGTTTTTTGGTGATTTGCCATCTTGTAAGAATGTTCTGTACGAGTCGACTTGAATCGAGAGCAAGTACGGAGCATCCATGACGCTAGGCAATTTACCAAAATTCTTACGGATCCGTTTCTTTTCGGTATATGAGTATGCCATCTGGAGTCCTCGGAAAGTGTAAACTAAGCCCGCCTGCAGAACGGGCTCAGAAGGAATTACGCTGGCCGATATGGCCACCACTCTTTACAAATGCTGCAATTTTTAGTGGTATTAAAACGCTTAACAATATTTTTTACTGCAAAAATATTGGTAAGCATTTGATCAATTATGTTTGTTTTTTAAATTTGTATGAATTTCTATCATGCAAACAAAAATCGAGCCGATTATTGTAACGCAAAAAGGCTGATGACCCAAGAGCCATCAGCCAATTTTTGGAGCCGATTATAAAAAAACCGACTCCTTTAAGAAATTACTTAAGAGTAACTGTAGCACCAGCTTCTTCAAGTTTCTTCTTAAGCTCTTCGCCTTCTTCTTTAGAAACGCCTTCTTTAAGAACAGCAGGTGCGCCTTCAACCATGTCTTTAGCTTCTTTCAAGCCAAGGCCAGTAGCTTCACGAACTGCTTTAATTACAGCAACTTTGTTCGCACCGAAAGAAGTCAACTCAACGTTGAATTCTGATTGTTCTTCAGCAGCAGCAGCAGCGCCTGGAGCAGCAGCAACAGCTACAGCAGCAGCAGATACGTTGAATTTCTCTTCGAAAGCAGAGATTAGTTCAACAAGTTCAAGAACAGTTTTTTCTGCAACTGCGTTTAGGATTTCTTCGTTAGTTAAAGCCATGAGAATAACTCCAAATGGAAATTGAATGGTGTGGAAATAAATTTAAGCTTAAGCAGCTTCTGACTCGTTTTTCTCTTTGAGCGCAGTAATAAGGCGACCCAATTTCGAAATAGGAGCTTGAAGAACATTTGCAAGCATAGTAAGCGCTTTTTCTTGGTTCGGAAGATTCGCGATCACGCTAACTTCAGCACCTTGATAAACCTTGCCATCAAATGCAGCAGCTTTAAGTTCAAATGCTTTGTTAGTTTTTGCGAATTCTTCGAACAAGCGTGCAGCTGCACCCATGTCGTCTTCAGAAGTCGAGAAAGCTAAGATTGTTGGGCCAACAAGGTTGTCGTTCAAGATATTGAATTGAGTATCTTGAAGAGCACGTTTAGCCAAAGTGTTACGCACGATACGTGTGTGAACACCTAGTTTACGAGCTTCAACACGTAGAGCAGTTAATTGCTCAACTGTTAAACCTTGGTAGTCAGCAACAACAGCGGCAAATGCAGTAGAAGCAACTTCAGCTACTTCAGCTACGATCTGTTTTTTGCCTTCAATAAGAAGAGCCATTGTAAAACCTCCTAACGGTGATTTATGTACTTCAAAGAAGTACACTCCCAATTCGCAAGTCCATCACTGGACCTACACGCGGAGGATGAACAAATCACACCACCGCGTCTACGCAGGCTGGACTATTAAGAGAAGAGCATAAAACTCCCCTCGCCTGAGGTCTTTGACGCTGATAAATTCTCATTTATCAATTCAAAGTCTGCCTAAGTTCACAAGAGACGGAGCGTTTCTTGCGTGAAAATCAAAGCAGCGCTTTGATTTTCACTCAGGGCTTTAAAATTCTGTATAAGTTTAAAACTTATTTAGAAACGTTTTGAACATCAACGATCAGACCAGGACCCATAGTAGAGCTTAGAGTGATCTTCTGGATGTAAATACCTTTAGAAGTAGCAGGTTTTGCTTTCTTAAGGTCAGCTACAAGAGCTTCAACGTTTTGACGAACAGCTTCAGCAGAGAAACCTACTTGACCGATCGCAGCGTGGATGATACCCGCTTTATCTACACGGTAACGTGCTTGACCAGCTTTTGCATTTTTAACTGCAGTAGCAACGTCAGGAGTTACCGTACCCACTTTAGGGTTTGGCATTAAGCCACGTGGACCAAGAATCGTACCAAGTTTACCTACAACGCGCATTGCATCTGGAGCAGCAATAACTACGTCGAAATCAAGGTTACCCGCTTGGATGCTTTCAGCAAGATCGTCGAAACCAACAACGTCTGCGCCTTCAGCTTTAGCAGCTTCTGCAGCAGCGCCTTGAGCGAATACAGCTACACGTACAGTTTTACCAGTACCTGCAGGAAGAGTAGTCGCGCCACGAACAACCTGATCAGATTTACGAGGGTCAACACCTAGATTAACAGCGATATCCAAAGATTCTTTGAATTTCGCAGCTGGAAGGTTAGTAAGAACTTCTACAGCTTCTTCTAAAGTGTAAACTTTTTGCGCTTCAATAGCAGCAGCAATGGCTTTTTGACGTTTAGTTAACTTTGCCATGTCTTATAGCTCCACTTCCAAGCCCATAGAACGTGCAGAACCAGCGATGGTACGAACACGTGCGTCTAAATCAGCACCAGTAAGATCTGGTTCTTTAGTAGTCGCAATTTCTTCTAACTGAGCACGAGTCAACTTACCAACTTTAGTTTTGTTAGGTACAGCTGAACCTTTTTGGATACCAGCAGCTTTCTTAAGAAGAATCGCAGCAGGTGGAGTTTTCATGATGAAAGTGAACGACTTGTCGTTGTACACAGTGATCACTACTGGGATTGGCAGACCAGCTTCAAGCTTTTGAGTAGCAGCGTTGAATTCTTTACAGAATGCCATGATGTTAACACCACGTTGACCCAGTGCAGGACCAATCGGTGGAGATGGATTCGCTTTACCAGCTGGAACTTGCAGCTTGATATAGCCGTCAATCTTCTTAGCCATTTCAAATTACCTCTGGGTGCAAACGCCGCTAGGCTCCCCAATGATTCTACGTAACGATAACCGTTACAACAACAATGCCCGATCCTTTAACAAATCGGGCGTTTTCAACCAATACCGATTAGATTGTTTTTTCGACTTGGCGAAATTCCAATTCAACCTGAGTTGGTCGGTTAAATACGTTGATTGTCAGCGTTAAGCGTGACTTTTCGTACTGAACCTCTTCCACCACACCTTTAAAGTCTGTGAATGGACCGTCAATTACGAGTAATTCTTCGCCTGGTTCAAACATCGTCTTAGGACGAGGTGCTTCACCAGTATTACGTACACGCGCAAGAATCGCATCAGCTTCTTTTTGCGTAATTGGTGCCGGCTTTTCTGCTGTACCACCAATAAAACCTAATACTTTTGGACATTCTTTAACAATGTGCCAGGTTTCATCGTTCATTTCCATTTCGACTAATACATAGCCTGGGAAGAACTTACGCTCTGATTTACGTTTCTTGCCATCCTTCATTTCCACCACTTCCTCAGTAGGGACCAGGACTTCACCAAAGCTATCGGCAACAGCGCTACGCTGGATTCGATCATTAAGCGAACGCATCACTTGTTTTTCATAACCAGAATAGGCATGAATAATGTACCAACGTTTCATAGCTCTCTTACCCGATAATAAACTTCATTAACCAGCCTAATACGTAGTCAAAACACCATAAAACAACAGCTGCAATGACAACAACAACAAGAACATGCCATGAGGTGGTCATGGTCTCTTGTTTAGTAGGCCAGGTCACTCGACGGAGCTCAATTCGTGCGTCTTTCAGCAGTCGAACAAAGCCTTTGCCTTGATGGGTGGCGTATAATAAACCTAAAGCGCCCACGATACAAGCCAAAATCACCCCAACACGAACCCAAATATCATTCGCTGGTGCCCAGTACGCTGGCAAATATTGATTTACCATCATTGCACCCACCAATAAAATCAAGGCGATAACCCATAGAACAATGTCCAATGGAGAACCAGTTTTTACATCTACAGCAGGATTATTTCTTTGGGGAATTGCCGCGCCGCTCATTGCGTCACGTGATTTATCATTCGACATTTTTGTACTCGTCGTAGGTTTCGCGACTTATTATATGACCAGATTTGCCGACATCAAGCGTCTTTTAAGAAAAAATGATGGCAGGTCAGGAGGGACTCGAACCCCCAACATTCGGTTTTGGAGACCGACGCTCTACCAATTGAACTACTGACCTTCAAAAAGACAGACTGGAGCCGGGGCTCCAGTCAATATCTTATACTATATTATGCAGTAACGCGAGATACTACACCAGCACCAACTGTACGACCACCTTCACGGATCGCGAAGCGTAAGCCTGCATCCATTGCGATTGGGTGGATCAGCTCTACTGACATCTCAACGTTGTCACCAGGCATAACCATTTCAACGCCTTCTTTAAGCGCGATCGCACCAGTTACGTCAGTTGTACGGAAGTAGAACTGTGGAC
>NZ_PQLP01000041.1:0-24429 GCF_002918965.1 Acinetobacter sp. ACNIH3
AAAATATAAAAGTTTAAATTTTAATAAGTTATTGTTTATAATTAATTTAATTGCAATGAAGGTGATTTTTTTAGACTTAGCTGAAATTTCTACAAGATTATGGCTGGATTTGATAAGCAAATATTTTTAAATCTCATTGCATTGATTCTGTGCAGGATAAACCTCTATAAAAAAGCGACCCTCAAGGTCGCTTTTTTATTTATATTTTTACATTGGATAATCTTGTAGACAGTCAGAAACTTCGACCTGATCTAGTGTATTGGTTTCGATTGCCAGACATAGGGTTACCACTTTTAATGTATCTGCAATGAACTGTTCATCTTTCAATGCAATCCCTTGCTTCAGGCTTTCAATACGTTCAGCAGAGATTTCTAATGCCGCCGCCGCGTCAAGAACATCGATACGATTGAGGAAAGTCACCACTGCATCTTTCAAAGCTGAATCAGATGCGTTCAAAATCCCTTGATTGAGCTGTTCAGAAAGAAGGTCCGCAGAATGAAATAAAGCATTAGAGAAGTTTTGAACCAGGTTTTGGCCAAGAACATCAGTCATGTTTAACATAAGAGTACCTTAAGTAGGGAGAGGAATGAGCAACTAAATAGAGGCATCAAATTGTGTGAAAAATAATCTAAATTAACGATAAATACAAAGAAATTGGGATGACCGTAGAGTCTCATTTTATTTGGTGATAAAGCTTGAAAACCAGATGTTCTGTAAAATTAAAAACTTAAATATAAAAAGCTGATATTAATCGTTTTTAAGTCTAATAAAATATTTTTAATTGATAATTAAACTGCTGCGGTCATAGTTTGATTTGCTTCCTATTTGGGCAAAGATTAGTCTACTAAAAATTCAAAATGACATGGATGAGCTATGGATATTCAAAATAAAGTCTTTGTAGTGACGGGTGGAGCTTCAGGACTCGGTGCCGAAACATCACGCTATCTGGTGGAGCAGGGCGCTCAAGTCGTACTGGTCGATATGAATCTTGAACTTGGGCAGAGTCTGGCACAAGAACTTGGGGAACAGGCGCAATTCCAGCAATTAGATGTGACTGATGAAACAGCTGTCAGTGAATTTTTTAAGGCATTAGAACAGACGCATGGGCAACTCAATGGATTGGTAAACTGTGCAGGTATTGCGCCGTCTGCTAAAGTACTTGGTCGTGATGGATTGCATGACTTGGCAATGTTCCAGCGTGTGCTAAATATCAATGTCACGGGGACCTTTAATATGCTGCGCTATGCTGCTGAGCTAATTTCGAAATATGAATTAAAACAGGGCGCAGAGGAACGTGGTGTGATCATCAATACCGCCTCTGTAGCTGCATTCGATGGACAGATTGGACAGGCTGCTTATTCCGCATCTAAAGGGGCAGTAGTTGCCATGACTTTACCACTGGCACGTGAACTCGCTAAAAATGCGATTCGTGTCATGACGATTGCTCCGGGAATTATGGAAACGCCGATGCTAAAAGGTTTGCCGCAGAATGTACAGGATTCTCTTGGGCAGATGGTACCATTTCCTCCACGTTTAGCTAAGCCATCTGAGTATGCAAAATTAGTCGGGCATATTCTTGAAAACACCTATCTGAATGGTGAAGTCATTCGTTTAGATGGCGCAATCCGGATGGCAGCAAAATAGCCTAAGCTATATTAATTCCTTAAGTTACCGTTTAATGCTGATCCTAAAATAAGTGTAATGGATTAAAAAGAATTCAACTTTTTTCGAAATGAGCTTCTACTAAACTAAAAATATACTTTCAACATGCAAAAATTTAGCCTCTTAGATAAGAGGCTAAATGATAAATAAATTCGCTTTAATTTTTATAATTGTACTTTTGCATGATCAGTATCTGGCTCTTCAGGCTTGCCAGTAATATTGCCTTTTAAGACTTTTAGTAGATGAGTAACTTTATTGTCCTTCACATTCCAGTACTCTGCGCTGACTGCTTTGGCAATAAGCACACGTACACTCGGATCATCCTTGCCTTCAAACCAGTTTTCTGCCCAAGGGTTCCATAATTCTTCAATCAAGATACGGTCGGTACTGATTTCACCATGAGCACTGATAGAGACATAGATATCATCTGATGGTTTGGCAAAGGATAAACCAAGATGCTGACGACCTGCATTAATTGCTTGGACAATATCATTAGTGTCTTTCATGATGAAATACAGATTCTGACTTTCATGCATTTTTTCTGAATTAAGCATGGTCATTGGCTGGGAGTGAATTTCTTGAGTTTCAGCCTGATGGCTGATCATAGTGAAACGCACATCTTTAATGAGTTCCCATAATTTTTCACGGTTATTGTGTTCTGAATATTGTTCTGTCATATGCTGCTCCATATTCTTGTTAAAGGTTAAATTTGGATAACGTTAAGCAGCTTAATCATATTTATAGCAGGATGCTGTAACTCTCACTGAACTCGTACATTTACATACTTAAATTGAGAAGAGCACTACACGAATTACCATTAAACAGGTTTTAGTTACAGCACAGTAAAAATTATCCGATAAATTTTTTAGATAGAAGCTAACAAGAGAATCGGAGCAAGCAAGGCCTAAAAATAATGATAAATTCTGCAACCTCATTGTAATTTAAATTAATGAGTTAATTTTGAGATTGCATTGTAATTACAAATAATGGACATTTTTGACTGTTTCAAAATAAATACCTGATTTTATATTTTTCAAAAAGAGACTTTTAGCTAGTTTAAGTATTTATTCTTTAAGAGAGCATCAACCGAATTTTTGAAGCAAATAAACAGAAAAGGAGATCCGGATTAAGAATTCTATCGATCCTATATAAAACCTAATTTAGGAAGAATGCGATATCTTTAGGGTCAATATAGTGCAGGGATTTTTGTTTTCCATTAACCATAAGAACGGCACAAAGATTTTGACTACAGAGAATTTTATAGGCTTCCTGATTTTCTTGAGATTTAAGCTGAACTTTTCTTAATTTTTCTGAGTAATTCATTAAATCATTTTGAGCACGTTGCTTTGCTTCAGTTTCGATATAAGATAAATATTTTACTGAGCCGAACAATAAGACCAGAATAAAGTAAGAAGCAAAAAGCTTACGATTAAATTGTCTTTCATTTTCTAATTCAAAAGAGCTGTTATGGATCACCGGTCTATGCTTTGTATCCTTATGAATAGCGATCCTTAAATTTTGTAATTTTTTATGGAGCCATATATTGCCTCCAAAATTATTAAAGATGGAAGGTACAGCAATAAAAAGTACAAATAAAGCCAAAGTAAAGTACAGTGTATGAACAAGGCTTTTTAAAAAGCCATAATACAATTTATCTTGAACGGTAAGATTTAGTACAGTAATGTCGGCGCCAAATATACTGATATAACCTGCAAGAAATACCTGAGCTACAAGATAAAGTAGTGCAGTTAAAGCAGTAATGATCAAGGCAGCATCTAATGAAAAATTAAATTTCATTTTATCTAAGTTATTTTTGTTGAATACTTTATTAAATGTTATTCATTATTTTAAATCAACAAGATGAATTGAAATTATAGATTCATCTTTTAAAGAACACGGACGGTATAGTGGTAGACGCTTTAAACACTGAATTCGAACTCACCGATGCGGAAATGCATTTGTATGCACGTCAAATCCTGTTAGACGGTTGGGATATTGAAGCTCAGGAAAAACTGAAATTTTCCGATATTTGTATTATTGGCTGTGGGGGAATTGGCTGTGCACTCGCGGAGTTACTTGCCCGTGCAGGTGTGGGAAAAATTACCCTGATTGATCCAGACACGATTGAGATCAGTAATCTGCAGCGTCAACTCGCATTTACCCCACAAGATATCGGCTTTTATAAAGCAGAAACGCTAGCGAAACGTTTACAACAGATTAATCCGCATGTGCAAATTGAATATTATAATCAGGCAATATCTATCGATAATGCACAAGACCTGATTCAGCATCAGGATTTGGTTTTGGATGGATGTGATCAATTTGAAACCCGTTATCTGGTGAATCAAATCTGTCGACAGTTTGATGTAGCATTGATCAGCGCATCTGCGATTGGTCTACAAGGCCAACTGTTTATGGTGGAAGGTGATTCTGCCTGCTATAACTGCCTTTTCCCGCAAGAAGATCAAACTGATACAGCCATGCGCTGTGCGGATTCTGGTGTGCTGGCGACAACACCGAATGTCATGGCAAGTCTGCAAGCACATCATGCTTTGCTTTATCTGGGACTTGGAAAAATGCCATTGCGACAAAAGCTGCTGTTATGGGATGGTCAGAGCATGCAGCAACGTATTCTCAGATTTGAGAAAGATACGAATTGTCCAATTTGTCAGGCAAGATAGAACAGATCAGCCAGAATATTTGTTACACTCGAGAAAATTTGAAATTATGCTGACATTATGAAAAATAATATCTTCCTGGATGGTTTGCGTTCTGTGGCACGTGTCGGTGAAACCGCCGTCATTGCTGCACGTGCAGGCATCAAGTATGCGACTGAAAAACCAAGTAATGCTAAACTGATGCGTGAAACCTTTGAATCCTTAGGTTCAACATATATTAAATTAGGGCAGTTTATTGCCTCTACACCCTCTTTATTTCCTCGTGAATTTGTCGAGGAATTTCAGGGTTGTCTAGATCAAACTCCAAGCCTGCCATTTAGCTATGTACAGCAGGTGCTGGCATCTGAGTTTGAAGGCCGTAATCTGGATGAAATCTTTGCCTCGATCGAGGAAACGCCATTGGCTTCAGCATCTATTGCACAAGTACATGCTGCCAAACTGGTTTCTGGCGAAGATGTGGTGATTAAGGTACAAAAGCCAGGTGTAGAAACCATTCTTTATACAGATCTGAACGTACTGCACTGGGCAACCAAGCTGCTTGAGAAAGCCGTGCCGAAAGTGAAATTTGCATCTTTGGCAGATATTGTTGAAGAAATCAAAACACGTATGGTGCGTGAAGTTGATTTTATTGAAGAAGCTAAAAATCTGGATGACTTCGTTAATTATCTGAATGTCACCAATAATCGTGCAGCGACAGCACCAAAAGTCTATCATCAGTATTCCACGCGTCGTGTACTAACTATGCAGCGTTTGTATGGCGTGTCATTGACCGATTTTGATGTAGTAAAGAAAGTGGCTAAAGATCCTTCTCAGGTGCTGATTACTGCAATGAATACTTGGTTTGGCAGCCTGATGATGTGTGAAAGTTTCCATGCAGACTTGCATGCCGGTAATCTGATGCTACTCGAAGATGGCCGTGTTGGTTTTATCGATTTTGGTATTGTCGGTCAGCTGAATCCGGAAGTCTGGACAGCATGTATGGCCTTTATGGATGCACTGCAAAATACCAATTATGATCTGATGGCAGAAAACATGCTGAAAATGGGCATGACTGCTGTTGCCATTGACACGAAAGTATTAGCCGCAGATCTCGAGCGTTTATTTAGTGGGGTAATTATGGCGGATCCACAAGAATTGCTGAGTTCCAATCCAAGTGACCTTAATGACGTCATGATGGATATGGTCGCCGTTGGTGAGCGTCATGGTATTCGCTTCCCGCGTGACTTCGCCTTGCTGTTCAAGCAAATGCTGTATTTCGACCGTTTCATGCGTATCCTTGCGCCATATACCGATATCTATGCGGATCAGCGCTTACAGATGATTCAGACAATTGACCCGAATTTATTGTTGAAGCATTAATTCTAAAAGATGGATTCCTCCCAACCTCCCTTTGAAAAAGGGAGGAGCTACACGCTCATAAAAATACTTCGAGATGTAGAAGTCCCTTTTTCATAAAGAGAGACTTAGGGAGATTATTGAAGTGATTTTAAAACTCCTGAGCAGAAATATGGACGCAATTATCATTGAAGGTTTGAAAGTTGAAACAGTAATTGGCTGTTTTGACTGGGAACGTCAGATTATTCAGCCTTTAATGCTGGACTTGGTTATTCAGACAGATTTGGAACAGGCATCCAATTCTGATGCCTTGGCAGATACACTAAATTATGCCGAGATCTGTGAAATTTCTACACAGGTAATTCAGCAGGCACAGCCAGAATTGATTGAACATGCAGCAAAGTTAGTGCTAAACGCACTTTTTACTACCTTTACAGCAATTGAATCGATTAAAATTACTATTCGTAAGCCTGCCATTATCGCGCAAGCCAATTCTGTAGGGATACGTCTTGAACGCCACCGAAACGATATTCGCCTTAGCACTGGCGAGTAATTGTCATCCTCAGCAACATTTTCAAGCTGCACAACAACGCATTTCTACTTGGGGAGAAGTTCAATTCTCTCCCATCTATATTATTCCGTGTCGTGACGGGATTGGTGAGAATTACTGGAATTCAGCATGTCTATTACAGGTTGAAATGACAGTTGAAGAAATGCTTCAGCAGCTTAAACAGATGGAAGCGGATTCAGGACGAGTGCGTCCCTCACATCAGATCAGCCTGGATATCGATCTGATTGCCTGGGGCAGTGATTTAAGTCAGATGCAGTTTAATCCAAAAAAGTTACCGTTGGCTTTAGATATCAAAATTCCAATGCATGAGATCTGGTCACATCCGGCATTTGAATATGACCATCAACTCCAGTACCCACAGGTTAAACTTAACGCAGTGCTATAAATCCTGATGCTAAACCTTGTGCAAAATAGGGTTTAAAAAGAGGAGTGGAAGCATATGCTGGTATATTAAACGAAGTTTTTTCTAGGGTTAAACCTTTAGCAGTTGTGCTGATGTGTAGCACATGTTTTGTCAGTCTAAAGCGAGTTGCTATCAGATTAGTCCCTTATAAAAGCAAAAGATAAATGGTTTCATAAATTAGAAAATTGTCAGATATATATATGCTGGGTTAACAACTGTCCGAAGAGAAGTGCGATGGTGATATTGGCTATATGTATGAACTGAAAACTCAACCGGAACGGATCAAATTCAATTAGTATGACATGGGGCCTAGACAAGCACGCTTAAAATCTAAGCTTGGCTAATCAGCGCACTTTTATATATTAAATAACAAGAATTGACTAAAATTGGTAAATTTAAAGAAAAGCACGCCGATTATTTTTTCTTGTTATAAAAAATAATCAGTAGTACGGTAATAACCGCTAATATGACAAGAATTATAACTGTTCCCATAACATGACCTTAATGAATATTTTTATTTTAAGCTTTTAAATTAGCAATAAAAGGATGGGAATGACCAGCAACCTTATCTATTTTATTAGCACTCCCGGAAAAAACAGGATATTTGAAGAAAGTAAAATTATAACATCTATGATCAACCCTCTTCTTTAAGAAAATGTGACGGTCTATGTAGAGGTGGGCTAGAAACTCGCTTATCTATATGACCTATAAACGAATAACAGAGCTTAACTTTTATACTGGTTTACTAAAAATTACCCATACAAATAATAATTTAGAGCAAATTTATTGTTGAGCTGGCGTCACGATAAAGAGAATAATCATGAAAGAAAAAAATGCAACTTATCCATGCTTGGTATGTGGAAAATATTATTCCTTAAAAAATCTTACCCCGATGGGAACGGTGAGAAAAGTCATTACCGAAGAGATTGCTAAAGATATTCCAGACTGGTCACTTGACCATTATATTTGCCAGACAGATTTGACCAAATATCGCGTACAGTATGTTCATGCATTGTTAAAATCTGAAAAGGGTGAAGTCACTAATCTTGAATATGAAGTGATCAAGAGCATGCGCCATCATGAGCTGATTACCAAAGATGTAGAAGCCTCCCTGGAGCAAAAGTGGACTTTTGGTGAAAGATTGGCTGATAAAATTGCTTCTTTTGGTGGAAGCTGGTCATTTCTGATCTGTTTTACTGTTTTTATTACTTTCTGGATCGGAATGAATACGATGGTTATCGTAACCAAACCGGTTGATCCTTATCCCTTTATTCTTTTAAATCTGATACTTTCCTGTATTGCAGCGATTCAGGCACCGGTCATTATGATGAGCCAAAATCGGCAAGAAGCAAAAGACAGATTACGTTCCCAAAATGATTATCAAATTAATCTTAAAGCTGAACTTGAAATCCAGCATTTACATGAAAAACTCGATCATCTTCTTCAGCATCAGTGGGAAAGACTGGCTCAGATACAGGAAATACAACTCGATCTGCTTTCCGAGATGAGTAAGAAGTATTGAGTATAGGAGCTTAAAAACTTTGTAGTATTTACTTGATTGAATATGCATAAAAAAAGCCCACATCAGTGTGGGCTTTTCTAGCTTAGTTGTTAAATATAATAACTGGTCTTGGTCATTAATTTAGAAATGCCGGTCATGGCAATTTTGACCGGTAAAGGCAGATCTACACCACCCGCTGCTAATGCTGTATCACGATGATGCAATTCATCTTCATTCATTTGTTCCAGAATACGGCGTGAACGCTCATCATGCGGTGGTAACTGGCTGATATGGTGTTGCAAATGCAGACTGACCTGACGTTCTGTTTCAGCAACAAAGCCAAGGCTGTATTTGTCGCCAGCAATTCCGGCAATGGCACCCATACCAAAAGAAAGACCGTACCAAACCGGATTCAGCAAGCTGGTATGACTCTCTAATTCTTTTAAACGATCTTCACACCAAGCCAGATGATCTTGTTCCTCAATTGCTGCCTGTTCCATTTCACGACGGACATTTGGCAGTTTGGCGGTCATCGCCTGACCATGATAAAGCGCCTGTGCACAGACTTCACCACTGTGATTTACCCGCATCAGACCAGCAACATGACGAGCATCAGAAACCGCCAGTTGGCTATCAGTATTTTCAGCAGGATTAGTGCGCTGTGCAGAAGTCGTACCTGGGACAAGACTACGTAATGCCTGATCAAAAGAATGAATGAGCTTATCGACACCTGTAAATTGACGCATGCATTAATCCTCCAATGATGCTTGTGCAGAGTTGATCATCGGTTTAAGGCGCAGTAATAACCATAAGGTAAATATGCCGCTTAAAACCGCTGTAATACAGAAAAGTATTTTAAGATCAAACTTTAAGACACTTAAAATGATAATCGAAAATATAGCAGAAGATACCATGAAAACAGCATTCAAAATGTTATTTGCTGCAACCACCCGTGCACGATGTGAGCGGGGAGAATGTGCCTGCATCATGGCATACAGTGGAACAATATAAAAACCACCACTGATACCCAATAAGGTCACGGCAAACATCACATGGTAATAGCTCCAGCCCTGATGGAATACATCTGCCAGACCCAGCAGTTCGCCAGTACGCTCAGGTATAAAGGCCATGCTGACAGCCAGATAAATAGCAAAGACCGTCAGTCCAACTGCACCAATTGGCACCATACGAATATTAACTTCAGTCCCACCTAATCTACGGCACAGATAAGATCCCAAGCCAATCCCGATCGAGAAGAAAGTTAGCAGTAAACTTGCAACATTTTCAGAAGCATGCAGGTTCTGCAGGGTCAGTTGTGGAATCTGGGTTAAATAGGTCGCGCCATAAAACCAGTACCAGGAGTTACCAAGCAGAATCAGAAAGATCAAAGGCAGGCTTTTGGCATATTTCAGGGTTTGAAAACTGGTACGGAAAAAGTTCCAGTCAATTTGAATATCAGGTGCAGGAATGCTTTGCTTTAAAATAAAGCGGCTTGATAAATAACCGAGGATGGCAATAACCACTACGGTTAAGCTGATCCAGAGTAAATTACCGTCAGAGGCTGCAATCACCGCACCCCCCAGAATCATACCAAATAGGATCGCTAGGGAAGTTCCAGACTGAAAGAGTGCATTACCAGACATTAATTCCTCTTTCTTCAGCACTTCTGGCAAAATTGCATATTTAATCGGACCAAAGAAAGTCGATTGCGTCCCCATTAAGAACAGCGCAAACAGTAGAATCCATAGATTACCCATCAGGAAACCGATAGTACCGAGAATCATCACCACGATTTCCAAGATCTTTAAATAACGAATCAATTGGGAACGTTCATATTTATCGGCAATTTGTCCGGCAGTCGCAGAAAAAATAAAATAAGGCAAAATAAAGAGTAATGCAGCAAGATTATTTAAGGTGCTAATGCCCGCACTTTGCTGAATCCATCCATAGGTGATGACCAGTAATAATGCCTGTTTAAATACATTATCATTTAACGCCCCGAAGAATTGCGTCAAAAACATGGGTAAAAAGCGACGAGAGCCTAACAAATGTTCGTTATTGTTCATATTGGACGTGCTACATTAAGATTTATTAAGAAATGTCAGTGATGCGTGAACATCTTGAAAAATCATGTAAGATACCTTTGACCAAGGAAATGGCAAAATCCTATAGATTCAAGTTTCTTAGCTTATATTTTTCGGTCAAATAATCAATTAAAGAATGTATTTGTTTAGAGTTTGCTATGCCTGCAAAAATAAAATTTAAAGAAACGATACTGAGTCAGAGCATGAGTCCACTCATATCTGCACCTACAGGCAGTTGCCTGTGCATGAGTATTTTCTTGATGATGTTGGCCCAACATGGCATGGCACAAACTCCAGAAACGGAAACTCCCGTGGCAGTTTCACAGGCAGAAATGATTGATGAACTGTCTAAGCAGGCGGTGCAACAGGGGGTAGCTAATTCCGAAGACGAAGCTGCCGAGAAAATTGAACAGGCTTTGCAGCCAGAAAATGAAATAGACAGCCTGGAAATGCTGCAACAGCAGGAACAGCAAGGCGCACAGCTGGATGTATTTAAGCCGATCGAGTTTGAAGACCTAGAAGAATTACCGGTTCAACCGATCGATCAGGCAATGGCGGATGAAATTTACCGCGTGGCTGAGCAAGCCAAGCAGGAAGCACAAAGCTATCGCCAGACCCAGCAGACAGAAACCGTAGTTGCCGATATCAGCCAGCAGGAACTGGTAGAAATCAATCAGGCACCAGTCAATGTTGATCAGCTGATGCAAAGTATCCAATCTGACAGCCAGATCATTGTGCAGGCGAATGAAACAGGCAGTACCTTGCCGGAAATTCCTCCGCAGCAACTTACGCCGGCAGATGACAAGAAACCGAATATTTTTAAACGACTCTTTTATAAAATTCGTCCGCCACGCCAGATCATGACAGCTAGTGTGCCGCGGATTGATGCAGACGTGGTTATACATAATGGTGAAAGCAGTACTCAAACGAGCAATGGATTAAGTTCGGCTGCACGTATACAGGCCTATGAAAACCTGGCAGAGAATATTGAAAATAAACTATCGAGTTTCACTCAGGAATCCTTTAGCGATTTCCCATCCGCATTGCCACAATTGCGTAGTCTGTCTAACCAGGCTGCTCAGGCAGTTGGCTTCTATAATACCGAATTCCGTTTTGAAAAACTTTCTGAATCACGTGTTAGGGTGCATGTGACTCCGAATGAGCCAGTCATCATTCAAAGCCAGAACCTGGAATTTACCGGTGCTGGTGCTGAGCAACCACAGTTCCAGGTGATTAGTGTATTGCCAGATCAGGAAGTGGGTGATGTGTTTAATCATGGTGAATATGAAAAAACCAAGGAGCGAATTGTCGAAGCAGCGAGTAATAACGGCTACTTCGATGCGCACTGGCGGCTGCATGATGTCAAGGTCGCACAGCCACAGAATACAGCAGAAGTAAATCTGCGTTATGAAACTGGCGATCCTTACAAACTTGGACCGGTGACCTTCCGGATGAGTGATCCGGATGAGGAATTCCCGCTAGATCCAGATATCTTGCAAAGTCTGGTGCCTTGGGAAGATGGTGCCGATTACCGTTTCTGGCGGGTAAACACACTAGCCAATAACCTGACTAACTCACGATATTTTAACTATACCCTGGTTGATGCGGTGAAACCGGACCCAGTCGAAGCGGAACTTGAACTGGCGCCTGATCTGCAATTGCTGGTCGATCAGCAAAAAATCTCTGAAGGGGTTTTGGCCCAGGAGAAAAAAGCCGAGGCTTCTTCCAGGGAAGTTACCCAGAACGTGGTTGATGAAAGCCAGTTTGCTGGTAGCCGTGAGGAAGAAAACCCAGATGTACGCGCCATGCGTACTGCGCAGGAAACCAAGGCCAATGAGCAGGAACGTTTAAAAGCCCAAGCACGTGAAGAGAAAGAGATTCCGGTGATTGTGACTTTGAATGCTGACAAGAAAAACAGCGCTGAAGTCGGTCTAGGTTATGGAACCGATACTGGGACACGTCTACGGGGTCAGTACCGCCGTGCCATCGTTAACAAACGTGGACATTCTTTTGATGCCAACCTCGAGCTTTCAGGAATCCGTCAGTCTATTGATGGCCGCTATAATATTCCGTATAAACACCCGCTCAATGATTACATCAGTATTGTCGGTGGTTATGAGCGTGAAGAACGTGATGATGTTGCACAAGGCGATGGACTCTTGATCGAATCTGCCGTAATTGGTGCCGATCGTTATATTAAAAATCCACGAGGAAGCTGGCAGCATACTTATGGCGTGCGTTATCGTCTGGATCAATTGACTCAGGACGGTACTGTGAATGCTGATGATATTCCGGATGCTTTCCTGGTCAGTACTGCAGAAACCCAAGAGTCTTTATTATTCGGTTATGAAGTTGCTCGTACTACCAGTGACCGTCGGGTAAACCCAACCAAAGGCTTTAGACAGACCTATAAGATTGAACTGGGGAGTGAGGCGCTGTTGTCCGATGCTGATATGGCCATTGCCAATGCTGGCTGGCGCTTTATCTATTCACTGGGTGAAAATTCTGATCATCAGTTTGTCGGTCGTGCCGATGCAGGCTATATTTTTACTGAAGATTTTACCAAAGTACCGTATAACTTAAGATATTTCACTGGCGGTGATCAAAGTATTCGTGGTTTTGACTATAAGAGTCTGTCACCAGAAATCGATGGCTTTAAAGTAGGTGGACAGGCCCTGGCCATTGGTTCCTTGGAATATAATTATCAATTCAGGGAAGGCTGGCGTGCGGCAGTATTTGCAGATGCCGGAAATGCTTATGACAAGGACTTTAGTAATCCGACTGAATATGGGGTAGGTCTTGGCGTGCGTTGGGCATCGCCGATTGGTCCGATTCGTATTGATGTGGCCTCAGGCATTTCGGATGATAACCATCCAATCCGCGTGCACTTCTTTATTGGCTCACAGCTATAAAACAAACTGATTAAAAATTTTAGATATTTGGGAAGAACATGGTCGAGAACCAGCAACCACAAGAAGCAGAGCCGGAAAATACGCCTTTACCTAAAAAGCGCCGTATTTTAAGAAGCATCTTACTGTCGGTGCTGTTTTCTATTCTGTTTTTACTCGCGGCACTGGCGATCATGTTCTCGACGGATCGTGGCAGCAAGTTTTTACTGGATCAGGTACTGCAACGTCAGCAGATTATTCATTATGAATATGAAGGCGGTAATCTGTGGCGCGGCATTATTGTGCGCAATGTGCTGGTGACGCTCAAATCGGTTGATGTCAAAATTGACCGTGCCGATGTCATTTTAGGCTGGCGGGCAATTCTTAAACGGGAAATTCATTTAAATAATGCAGATATGCGCAATCTGCAGGTCATTAGCAAGAATCCGCCAAGTGATAAGCCGTTTTCTTATAATGATATTCGTTTGCCATTTGTGTTGCGGGTCGATCATCTGGATCTGGATCACCTGCTGATTAAAACACATAGCTCTTCAGTTGATTTTTATGATGTGGTGATTAATGAGGGACTCTGGTCGGGAACCAAGCTGACCTTCGAAAATTCGCGCATGAATATGGGCTATCTGTATGTTTATGATGCCACAGGTGATATGGACTTCCATGGTAAATATCCACTGAATGCGACTGGCGTACTGAATATTCCATCATTAAATAATAGCCTGAATATTCGTGATATTCGTATAGCAGCCCGAGGCACCTTAGAAACTATTGAAGCCGGTGTTGCCACCTATACGCCAGACTTGCTGACTGGCTGGGCCGTGATTCATCCGATGAATTCACATGTGCCGATGTTTGGTAAACTTAAATTTGATCAGTATCACTGGCCAATATTAGAAGATCAGAAACTATTCTCCAAAGATGGTATGGCGGAATTTAATGGCGATATCAAAAAACTGAATATTAATCTCAACACAGACCTGAGCGGCAAGGATATTCCAGAAGGCCAGTATAATGCCATGATGCATACAGATCTGGTCAATCAGCTGAATATTACTGACTTTAATGGACAATTAATGAAAGGTTCAGTCAGTCTGGCAGGTATGGTCGGCTGGCATGATCAGGTGACCTGGGATGTGTCTGGCCGTGTGAATCGTCTTAATCCTAAAGATAAAGTGATTCCACAGGTCGTGCAGGACTTTCTGCCACCAAGTCTGGATGGAAATATCGCTTCTAAAGGGACATTGGAAAAAGGTTTACACCTGACAGCGCTGGTTGATTTCGATCGTTATGAAACCTGGAACATCAAGCTGGATCAGAACGAAGCGAAAAATAAAAAAGCCCAGCCGATGCTGATGAATGTGGCATGGAAGAATATCGACCGTGCAGTGCCTTATGTAGGCTGGTTAAAGAGCGAATCCGGAGATGTAAATCTGGCGCTAACTGAAGGTCAGCAGGACATCTTTGTGGCAACGCAGGTGGCTGCCCATGAGCAGGGTATGCTGCCAACAGGTATGTATCAGGCGAAACTGAATCTGAAGAATAACATTCTCAAAGTGCCAAGCTTTAGCTATGCTGCGCAAAGTGGTGGCCTCACCGGTAACGCCGTAGTAGAACTGCCGGATAAAAAACGCCAGTTAAAATGGAGTGCTGTGCTAAATGCCAAAGATCTGAATACGCAGGCACTGGCAACAGCATCACCAGTCGATCGCCTCAATGGTCGCGTTACAGCGAGTGGTTATGCCAAGCCAAATCAGCAGATTATCAACTTAAAAGCGATCGATCTGACAGGACGCCTTACTGGTCAAAATGAAACAGTGCGACTGACCGGTAGCAGTACGGCAGCATTGTTATTCCATGATGAAAAACGGGGCGGTGGCTTCAAGGGCTATGCAGTCAATTATGATGGCAATTTAAATGCCAGCCAGTTCGCTGCAAGTAAAGGTCTACTCAAATTCAAGGTATCCGGTACACCTGAATTATTGAAAATCAATGAATTCAGGCATGATGGTATTGCGGGCAAGATCAATGCCAGTGGTCTGGTGAATCTGGCGAATGGTTTTGGCTGGGATATCAATGCTTCACTGGTTCGCTTTAAGCCACAATATTTTGCGTCCAGTGTCAAAGGTGAGCTATCGGGAAATGTGAAAACCCGTGGCGTATGGTCAGATGCGTTGAAACGTATTCAGATTGAACGTCTTAATCTTGCCGGAATACTGAATAACAAGCCGGTACGTGGTACAGGTAATCTGTCGATGATTATTGATAACAAACAGAGCGGATTTGTACCACAGCAGTTTGAAGCCAATAATCTGTTCCTGTCTTATGCCAGTAACCAGATTCAGGCAACCGGTAATGCACAGAATCTTCAACTCAAGGTGAATGCGCCAGCGCTCTATGAGTTATATCCAGGACTGCGTGGTCGTGCATATGGTTATATCAATATGCAGGCGCAGCCACGTTTGCGTGCTTCAACCAACCTTGCAGTCGATGATTTTGCCTTTAATAATCTGTTTAGCGTGCAGAAAATCCGGGTACAAGGCCAGTTGCCGACTTCACAAAGCACACCAACCCTGCTCACCGCAACCATGGATAACCTGCGTAGTGGTAATCGTCAGATTACCCGCGGTGAAATATCTCTAGCTGGGACACGTGCAGCGCATATCTTAAAAGTTCAGGCAGAAAACAAACTGACCAAGTTTTATGTACAGTTGGCCGGTGGTTTTAATGCACAAAACAATTGGCTGGGGCAGATCCAAAATGGTGATTTTGATTCCCGGCGTACGCGTCTGGTACAGCGTCAGAATGCCTCTGTGATCTATAACACAGCACAGTCTGATCTGTTTGTCGGTGCGCATTGCTGGATGAGCCAGCAAAGTCAGTTGTGCTTTGACCGGCCAATACGTGTCAACAAGACACGTGGTAGCGTTTCATTCCAGACCCAGAACCTAGATCTGAATGATTTCAGTGCGTTCATGCCTGAAGGGCTGGCAATTACCGGTAAGGTCAATGGCTACGCGCGTGCAACATGGGCGCAAGGTGCGAAACCGAAGATTGATGCCCGACTTGTCACCCGAAATGGTGTGGTGGGGCTAGCCGCTGAAGATCCGCAATATCTGGGTCAGACCCTGAAATATGATGAAGTCGGATTGGTCGCGAAAAGTGTTGCAGATGGCTTGCAAATTCGTCTGGATGTGAAGACACCGGATATTGGAACGGGATATGCCAATGTCATTATTGATCCATATCGTGACAGTAAACCGATGCGTGGTGAAGTCGCTTTTAACGAAGTACAACTGAAAGTATTCAAGCCATTTATTCAGGATGTGCGTACACTGGAAGGCACCTTGTCTTATGCGGGTAAGATTGGCGGTACATTAACCCAGCCATTATTAAACGGTGAGATTCGTGTAAAAGATGGGGCGATCAGTATGATTTCCCTGCCAGTAAATCTGACCAATGTGCAACTGTATTCATCTGTACGTCAGGACTCTGCGACAATTAATGGTGCATTTAATAGTGGTCGCGGTGTAGGGCGCTTGACTGGTTCGGTGGACTGGAAAAACGATCCGCGTGTGCAGTTACGTCTCAAAGGTGAAAATCTGCTGATACGCCAGGCACCACTGATTACGGCAGTGGTCACGCCAGATTTGGCTTTGGACCTTTATCCATTTAACAAGAAACTCAGCCTGAATGGTTCAATAGAAGTTCCACGTGCTTTGATTTCCATGCCGGAAGCGTCTAAACCGGTGGTTAATATTTCTTCAGATGTCCGTGTCGTACAGGAAGGTCAGGATCAGCTGGCAATTCTAAAATCCGCACGTCCATGGGATATTCGTGCTGATGTTGCGGTGTCACTGGGTAATCAGGTGATCTTCCAGGGCTTTGATAGCCGTATTCCATTGATTGGACGGGTTAACCTGTCTCAACGTGGTATGGAAACAGCGATGCGTGCCAATGGTGCGATTGGTGTGTCCCAGCGGGTAAAAATCGAAGCGTATGGTCAAAGTCTGGATCTGAACCGTGCCATTGCCCGTTTTAACGGTCCATTGTCTAATCCGACCCTGGATGTTGATGCCAACAAATCTGTTCAGGGTAGTGTCGTAGGTGTACGTGTTACCGGTACAGCCTCAAGTCCTGCGATTCAGGTGTATAACGATGCCGGCTTGTCTGAACAGGAAGCATTAAATGCCTTGATCACTGGCCGGATCAATGAAGGTAGTTCAGCATTAAGCCAGTCTGAAAGTTTCAGGTCTGATGTTAATAACACGATTGCCGCTGCGGGGATCAGTTTGGGTCTAGGTGGTACACGGGCATTGACTAATCAGATTGGTCGTACTTTCGGTTTGAGCGGTCTGGCATTGGATGCACAAGGTACAGGCGATGATACCCAGGTATCAGTCACTGGTTATATTACGCCAGATCTGTATATTCGCTATGGTGTAGGCGTCTTTACCCCAGTGAATAAACTGACCTTGCGTTATCAGATGAATCAGCGTCTATATCTGGAAGCGAGTCAGTCTCTCGAACGAGCCATCGACTTGTTCTATAACTGGCGTTTCTAAAAGAAAAAAAGCCCTTCAAGTGAGGGCTTTTTTTTAATTGTAGAGTTGAAGCAACTCTTGTCTTTTTAAAATGATAAAGATGTATAACATTTCTAGCCTTGATGTTGGGTTCCAATCTGTCATATCTATGGGTTAAGCATATTGAGTAAAGGAACACATATGACCAATCTATCAGAGCAATCAGATAAAGATGTTACGCCACATAAAGAATCCAACGATGATAAAGGCAATCAGGCTTCTTACAAGAATGTTAAGCCTGAGAAAAAACCCAATGCAGAGCCTGAAAATCCCTTGAGAGAACAAAAATAGAATGTTCTTATCTAAAAAAGCCTTCTTCATGAAGGCTTTTCATATTCTGAAAATAGCCTAAGTTCTATTTTAAACCTTATTACTTGCGCTAGAAAATAAACATAACAGGAGATAGAACCTAAAGTTTATTCCTTAAAAGTATCATCTAATGCTTGCTGTACTGCATCGACACGTGTTTTACAGGCTTTATAGGCTGCCATGGATTCCTCAACAATCTTCATCAGATTATCAATATCCGGTTCGTGCTGGGCATCCAATAATTCCGCATTTCGTTTCAGAATTTCATAACCTTCTTTAAAACTCAAAGTATTGTCATTATTCATGTAGATTTACCTGTGTGATATTGGCTACAAAAGTTCCATCCTGCATTTCGACCTGAACCTCACTTTCAAGTTCATGAACAGAACGCACAGCATGACCTTGTTGCCGGACGATGGCATAGCCCTTGGAAAGTACTGTTTTCGGATTCTGGATCAGCGTTTCGCGTAACAAGGCTTCAATCTGTTGTTGTGCAATTCGGGTTTGCTGGCGGGCCAAATTACTGATATTGGATCTCAATTGGGTAACTTCTTTGAAAGCATCCGAGACTTTGGTATTGGCAATACTTTGAATCAATGTCATCAATTGATCATTCTGATTTTGATAGGCCTGAATCTGCTGCCGGGAACTACGCTGAATAATTTGCAGATTGGTAATAACATCCTGCACACGCTCCACAATGTGATTGCGAATCCCAGCGATGACTTTACTCGGGGTATCAAAGGAGCGATGTGCAATTTCATCTAGAATGGTTCTGTCTTTTTCATGACCAATACCAACCCAGATTGGCACACTACGCTTACACAATAGGGCAGCCAGTTCATAATCATTCAGGTAGGCCAGATCATTGACCGCACCACCACCGCGGATAACCACGATTAAATCAGGCGCCGTTGTGTAATCTTCCGCCCACTGTTTCAGCCCTTGTGCCAGGCTTTGGCGAATACTTTGCGGTGCAGTATTTCCCTGAAAAGTCGCCGAGTGATAAACAAACTCGCATACCTGTGCATCCGCTAGTGCATCTGCATCCTTTTTAAAGTCACCTAAACCAGCAGCATTTTCAGGAGCAATCACCAGAATCCGGTTTAGGTCGAATGGTGTCGGTAATTGCCGGTTGCGTTCAATCAAACCTTCTGCCGTGAGTCGTTGTACGATTTCCTGATAACGTCGGGCGATATCACCGAGGGTATAACTGGAATCTATTTCAACGATATTCAGGGAAAAGCCATATTGCGGATCAAAACTGGCTTTGACCTTAATCAGAACATTTAAATCACGACTTAACTCAATCCCGGTTTCCCGTTCAAATGGAGTCACAATTTTCTGTGCAGCAAATTTCCAGATGGTGGCACGGCAACTGGCAATCACCTGATCATTGTCAGGATCTTTTTCTGCCAGTTCCAGATAGTAATGACCTGCCTTGATATTCAGGTTGCGTATCTCTGCCTTGACCCATACCGGTGTATCGAAGGTGAGTTTAATCACCTCTTGCACGGTAGAGAGATATTCCTTAAGCGAGAATTGGGGATCTTGCATAGCCGCAGAAAAGTTTAAAATTCAAGCAAATTTTAGCTTAAACCCGCATACCACTCAAACCAGATTGCTAAGTATTCTTGTGGCTTAATTGCAGCAGGGCAATATAAAAGCATCATGATTTATTGCTGACAGTAGCTTCAGCATTGATTTACATACATTTAGATAAACTTTCTTAGGTATGACTATGTTAAATTAACTCGGAATGGTCCTTTAGAAGAAGATCGCTAATGAAAAGAATCATGTATCTGGGCATGTTGATCGCCGTATTAACAGGATGTGCAGCACAGCAGCCGGAAGAAACACCGCGTATTGGCATGCCGAATCCTGCCAGTGCTTATTGTGTGGATCAAGGTGGGAAGCTTGATATCCATAATGAAGTGGATGGTCAGGTGGCCTATTGCCATCTACCAGATGGTAAAGTGGTAGAGGAGTGGGCATTGTATCGTAGCAATCAGGACATCTGTCTGTCTGAAGCAGCACATAGTCTGATCGGTCAGTCTGGTCTGAGTGAAGCGCAAATCAAAGCCAAAACCAAAGCTAAAATTGTGCGTATGATACAACCGGGACAAGCAGTAACTATGGATTTCCGTGAAGACCGTGTTACGGTCACCGTAAATCCAAAAACTGGGAAAATTGTTCAGTCCAGCTGTGGTTAAATCATTTTGACAACAAAGCCCTGTAGAGGGCTTTTTTGTTGCAGCCGGACTTGGCAAATTAAATGACAAATGCGCTGTGATCTTTTATATTGCCCTGCGTAAGGAGAAGTTCATGAAAAAGTTATTTGCTTTATCTGTTTTGGTGGCTTTGGCTGGCTGTGCTGAAAAGAAACCACTCACCCCTGAAGAGCAGTGGCAAGGTTATTGTCGTAGTGTGGGCAATGCTGCACGCAGTATCATGCTGGACCGTCAAAATGGCATTGAGAAAGAAAAAGCTGTTGAACATGCCAGCAAGGTTGAAGATGAAACCACCAAAGCATTCGTCATGACCATTATTGATGACGTCTATAAAATGCCATTGGATGAAATCACCAAAGATGTGAAAGAATCGCGTGAAAAAATCCGTGCCGAATATACTGAAAAATGTATTGCGACACCGCATGACGAATTGCCAGATTATAAACCGTTCTAAGGAACGGTTTTTTATAGCTTTGCCATATTCAAATTATTTTATGCAAGCATGAAGAAGTTATTTATCTGACTGCTGATTTCTTATAAAAATAGCCTAAGCCTTTTGTACAATTTGTGACAAATTCTAAATCTAAAATATAGCAATACTTATCTAAATATCGAATAATGAAAATATCTCCAAAATAATTAGAAAGGAGCAACATTATGAACGTTGTGGGATATTTACATCATGCAGATCTGTTGCTCGAAGATGAACAGGGCATGGCGATCATTGGTGGTGGAAACTACGTGCTGAGCGTTGGTGATAAAGTCAGTTTAAAACGTATTCTTGATCAAAATAAAAAACTCTATCTGGTGCATATTTCCTTTGCCAGTAATAATCATAACGGCACCTACGAAGACCAGTGTGTACTTAAATTTGAAGGCTGTCGTGATGCATTTAACCAATATTTGAGCACAAGCACAGTACACTAAGGTGGAGTATCTTTTTTCTTATAACTCAGGCAACATTCGTGTTGCCTTTTTTATAAGTGAAATTCAGCTAAAAGTGCTCAATTGGAGCTTAATTTATGCAAGAAAACAGATTTTTGATTATCAAATAATCATTATGCACATCATTTATTTACAAAATAATGAGCATCACAAAGAAACACTTTACTTGCATTAACTTTTAACTGGAATTTTAGTAAAATTTGAGAGTCCATATTATTTGTGAAGCTTTATAAAGTAGGAATTCACAGATAATTTTTTAAAAAAGAGGAATAAACCGTGCTAGAAGCTTACCGCCAACACGTTGAAGAACGTGCTGCACTCGGAGTCCCACCGAAGCCACTTGACGATGCTCAAACTGCTGCATTAGTTGAATTATTAAAAAATCCACCAGCGGGTGAAGAAGCATACCTAGTTGACTTGCTTGAAAACCGTGTTCCTGCAGGTGTTGACCAAGCTGCATACGTAAAAGCTGCGTTCTTAGCTGCATTGGCAAAAGGCGAAGCGACTTCTCCACTAGTTTCTAAAGAACGTGCGGTTTACTTACTGGGCACTATGCTTGGTGGTTATAACGTTGCTCCTTTAGTAGAACTTTTAGACGACGCTGCACTAGGTGAACTTGCTGCAGAAGCGTTGAAGAAAACTCTTCTTGTATTTGATGCGTTCCATGACGTTGCCGACAAAGCACGTGCAGGCAATGCAAATGCGAAAGCAGTTCTTCAATCTTGGGCTGACGCTGAATGGTTCACAAACCGTAAAGACGTTCCTGAAGAAATCAAACTGACAGTTTTCAAAGTAACTGGCGAAACGAATACTGATGACCTGTCTCCAGCACAAGACGCTTGGAGCCGTCCAGACATTCCATTGCACGCAAATGCAATGTTGAAAAACGTACGTGATGGCATCAACCCAGAAGTTCCTGGTGAAGTTGGTCCATTAAACCAGATCAAAGAACTGATCGCGAAAGGCAACCAGGTTGCTTACGTAGGTGACGTTGTTGGTACAGGTTCTTCTCGTAAATCTGCAACTAACTCTGTGCTTTGGTTCTTCGGTGACGAAATTCCGCACATTCCGAACAAGAAAGAAGGCGGTTACTGCTTAGGTTCTAAAATTGCTCCGATTTTCTTCAACACGATGGAAGATGCTGGTGCGTTACCAGTTGAAATCGATGTAGCAAACATGAACATGGGCGATGAAATCACCCTGAAGATCGACAAAGCTGCTGCTAAAGTAACTGCGTTCAAAGACGGTGCTCAAATCGCTGAAGCTGAACTGAAAACTCCGGTACTTCTAGACGAAGTTCGTGCGGGCGGTCGTATTAACCTGATCATTGGTCGTGGTTTGACAACTAAAGCACGTGAAGAGCTTGGTCTTGAGCCTTCAACTCTGTTCCGTACTCCAGTACAACCTGCTGACACTGGCAAAGGCTTCACCCTTGCTCAGAAGATGGTTGGTCGCGCTTGTGGTCTTCCTGAAGGTCAAGGTATCCGTCCAGGTACTTACTGTGAACCACGTATGACTACAGTTGGTTCTCAAGATACAACTGGTCCTATGACTCGTGACGAATTGAAAGACTTGGCTTGCCTAGGCTTCTCTGCTGACCTGGTAATGCAATCTTTCTGTCACACAGCTGCGTATCCAAAACCAGTTGACGTTCAAATGCAACACACGCTTCCTGACTTCATCATGAACCGTGGTGGTGTTTCTTTACGTCCAGGTGACGGTATTATCCACTCTTGGTTAAACCGTATGCTTCTTCCAGATACTGTTGGTACTGGTGGTGACTCACATACTCGTTTCCCAATCGGTATTTCATTCCCAGCGGGTTCTGGTCTTGTAGCATTCGCTGCAGCAACTGGTGTTATGCCACTTGATATGCCAGAGTCTGTTCTTGTGAAGTTCAAAGGTAAAATGCAGCCTGGTATCACTCTACGTGATCTAGTACATGCAATTCCTTACGTAGCGATCCAAGAAGGTGACCTGACTGTAGAGAAGAAAGGTAAGAAAAACATTTTCTCTGGCCGTATCCTTGAGATCGACCTGACAGAAATGGAAACTGACCTGACTGTTGAGCAAGCATTCGAACTTTCTGATGCTTCTGCTGAACGTTCTGCTGCTGGTTGTGCGATCACGCTTTCTGAAGAGAAAGTTGCTGAATACCTACGTTCTAACATCACTATGCTGAAGTGGATGATTTCACAAGGCTATGGCGATGCTCGTACTATGGCGCGCCGTGTTGAGAACATGGAAAAATGGTTAGCTAATCCATCACTTCTTAAAGCTGATGCTGATGCTGAATACACTAAAGTGTATGAAATCGACCTTTCTACAATCACAGAACCAGTTCTTTGCTGCCCGAACGACCCAGATGATGCGAAACTTCTTTCTGACGTTCAAGGCGTAAAAATTGATGAAGTATTCATCGGTTCTTGTATGACTAACATCGGTCACTTCCGTGCAGCTGGTAAACTTCTAGACAAAGTACCTGGTGGTTCTTTATCTACTCGTCTATGGTTGGCTCCTCCAACTCGTATGGACGAACACCAATTGATGGAAGAAGGTTTCTACAATACTTATGGTAAAGCGGGCGCTCGTACAGAAATGCCAGGCTGTTCATTATGTATGGGTAACCAAGCACGTGTAGCTCCAAACACTACTTGTGTATCGACTTCTACTCGTAACTTCCCGAACCGTCTAGGTCAAGGTGCGAACGTTTACCTGGCATCTGCTGAGCTTGCTTCTGTTGCTGCTGTATTGGGTAAATTACCTTCTCCAGAAGAATACCAACAGTACGCTGCTCAAATCGACAGTATGTCTGCTGACATCTACCAATACTTGAACTTCGACAAGATGAGCGAGTATACAGATGCTGCTAAAGACATCGATACCAAGAAAATTGCTGCTGCTCAATTGGCTTAATTGATCAAAAAGTAGTTTAGAATAAGGGCTGATTTATCAGCCCTTATTTTTTTATAAATCTAAAGTTTAAATTATGAATCCATTGCATTTATTATTAATAGAAAATTTTACAAAATTAACCAATTTATTTCTTAATTTAATAAAGTTTGGGGCAGGTATAGGGGGATTGAGTTTAATATATTAGGACTTACGCACTGTTATTTATAGACTCTCTGTGGTAGCAGATGATTTTTATCGAGAATAAAGTCATCAATGAAGTTTTTGATAATTGGTCTAAATAATTTCTTCTGCCAACGATATACATTTTC
>NZ_PQLP01000042.1:0-22074 GCF_002918965.1 Acinetobacter sp. ACNIH3
AATTTTCTGACATTCATTTCTCAAATAAACTTCGAGTAATTTCTACCATCAATCAATGAAAATAATTTCGATCAATCAACCAGTAAAAATCCACACAAGTTGTTCTTCATAATCTCTTAATGATCTTTCTAACACCTCGTCAGTGCCAGAAGCTGGACTCAAAACACCGGATAACTCAGCGTCTCGCTTCGTTCATCACCGTGTATCTCGTCGGTATGGGTGCATTCTAGAGGATTTCAGAATCATTGCAACCCCCAATTCACTATATTTTTCACGTATGTATCTTTTTTCTACGAAAATCACTAAAAAATCGCTTTTTTATCTAAAATTTAACCGCTTCTTTGAAATAAAACCTGCATTCAGTGCAATTCATTTTAAAACGGTTATTTTTATTAAGACCTAATAGCTCTCAAAAAAGTACCAAATCTAAATAAGACTGTGAAATTTCAGCTCTGTATTCAGAATTTTTCAAAACTTGCTTATATCAGCTTACATATTTTGCTATTTTCTATCCGACTAATAGATATAGGTCCTATCAACAAAGTCAGTTTGCTGCTTTCATAGCGACTTCTTTTTCTAATCCCAGGTTTTAAAAAGTAAAAATAGTCAAATCAGCCGTATTCAGCTTTATATAAGTTACGAAACCTGACTTTTAATATCTATATAAAGCCAAAGAGAATATTAAGATAGCGAAGCTACGTATTGGCGATACTTATGTCCCACCCAGTGATGCATGACTTCTTCAATCACTTCTTTCTTACCTTTATAGTCCTCAGCAGCAAATAACAATTTAGCCCGACGAGGTAACCGCTCTTTGACTAAGGAAAAGAGAAGATAGTGTGATGCGAGATCGAGTTGCTGTAATAAAGTATATGCCTGTTTAAAAGATTTCTGTTTCTGTTCAGGCGTATCGTATTCAAATAGAAAACGTAAAATAAAATCAATTTCCTGATCAAAAATATCCTGAGTCCGATAGTGATACATAAACACTGCTTACCCTCTTATTTTAAATTTCTAGATCTTCTTTGAGACCTGATGTGATCAGCATACTGATAACTTTCTGGATGTCAGTATCTATCCGGCGATCTGTAGTGGATTTAAAGCAAATAAAAAAATTGATTTTTAAAAGACAATATAAAAAGGAAAAGTGGAGTTTTTCAAATAAAAAAGGAAGAGATCTCTCCCAAAATCTCTCCCTCGCAATTGAATCTTTACCCGATCCAGTATGTCATTATTATAGTTATTTGCTTCAGTATCTTAAAAAAAGTCTCTTGGGGAAGAGACTATAAGTTGTGGAGTTATTTATTATTACCACTACCCTCTAGATGTGCTTAAAGCGAATTCTCTAGATGAATAAATCTTATACATAATAATAGGGAAACGCAAGGGATTCGGCAAAATTTAACTCTTGTTTTTATAAGGTTTTTTTTGAATTTGCTTATTTGATTTTTGAATATAGAGTCATATAAAAAAAAGCAGGCCGAAGCCTGCTTTTAATTCAATAACTTAGAAAGTGTCTTAATCAACAAAGGTCACTTTTGCAATCGCTTTTTTGCTCGCCTGAACAATCAAAGTCACGTTTTCTTTCACAGAAAAAGACGTATCAACTGGTTGCCAGTCTACTTTTACTGCACCACGACCCAGCGCATCTTTGGCTTGTGCCGAGTTTTTAGTCAGACCCGCTTCACGCAGGATTGAAGTAATAAAGATTTCACCACCGAACTCGCTTAATGAAATGGTTACTTCCGGTGTGCCTTCAGGAAGTTCACCCTCAGTAATGATATTACCCGCGCCTTTATGTGCATGCTCAGCAGCCTCGCTTCCATGGAAACGCTCAACCAGTTCCAGTGCAAGAATGCGTTTCACTTCCTGTGGATTACGACCTTCTTCAATCTCTTTCAACAATACCTGAATTTCTTCTACAGATTTGAAGCTAAGCAGATCAAAGTAACGTTCGATCAGTGAATCCGGCATTGACAGTACTTTCTGGTACATCGCACCCGGCGCATCAAAGACGCCAATATAGTTACCTAAAGATTTAGACATTTTGTTAACGCCATCTAAACCTTCAAGAATTGGTACTGTAATACAGACTTGTGCTTCCTGGTCATAACGCCCTTGAAGGGTACGACCCATTAACAGGTTAAAGGTCTGGTCTGTGCCACCCAGCTCTACGTCTGCTTCTAGTGCTACTGAGTCATAACCTTGTACCAATGGATACAGGAATTCATGAATCGCAATCGGTTGCTGGTTGTTATAACGTTTTGTGAAGTCATCACGCTCAAGCATACGGGCAACAGTTTGCTGTGATGCCAGTTGAATCAGATCAGCAGCAGTTTTTTGTGCAAACCATTCCGAGTTAAACACAACTTTGGTTTTGTTTGGATCAAGAATTTTAAATACTTGTTCTTGATAAGTTTTAGCGTTTTCTAAAACTTGCTCACGCGATAATGGTGGACGTGTTGCACTTTTGCCGGTTGGATCACCGATCATCGCAGTATAGTCACCAATCAGGAAGAAAACTTCGTGGCCCAGGTCTTGGAACACTTTTAGCTTATTGATCAGTACAGTATGACCTAAGTGCAAGTCAGGTGCAGTAGGGTCAAAACCCGCTTTAATTTTTAGTGGACGATTCTGCTTTAATTTCTTTAGAAGATCTTCTTCAGAAATAATTTCGTGGGTGCCTCGTTGGATGAGGGCAAGTTGTTCTTCAGCCGGCAGGAAATTTGACATCACAAAACCCAAATACATCAGTTATTCAATTTGTGCGATATACTAACACTTTTTCAGCATATTGCAGGCTTAAGAATAACCATGACAGCGATCTATATTGGGGTAATGACCGGCACAAGCATGGATGGTGTCGATATTGTTGCTGCTTCTTTTGATCCACTCCAGCTTCATGCCACCCTCACCCTACCTTTTGATCATGATCTTCGTGATGAATTGATGGCGCTTACACTGCCAGGCGATAATGAAATTGACCGCATGGGTAAAGCAGATGTTGCGCTGGCACAGATGATTGGTCATGGTATTAATGCGCTGATTAAAGAAAATAATTTAGATCGATCTCAAATCAAGGCGATTGGCTCACATGGACAAACTATTCGCCACCGTCCTGAACATGGCTTTACTTTGCAGATCGGTGATCCAAACATTATTACTGAAATTACCCAGATTCCGGTGATTTCCGATTTCCGTCGCCGTGACCTGGCGGCTGGTGGCCAGGGTGCACCGCTAGTTCCGGCTTTCCATCAGGATATTTTTCAGCATGACAGTATTCACCGGGTGATTCTAAACCTGGGCGGTATTGCCAATGTCAGTATTCTACCTGCCGGTCAGCCAGATCAAGTCTACGGCTTTGATACCGGCCCAGCCAATATTCTGATGGATGCCTGGTGTGAGCGTTATACCGGCCAGCCTTTTGATGAAAATGGCAACTGGGCAGCCTATGGTACACCCATCCGTAGCCTGTTAGATCGTTTGCAGGAACATGCATTTTTCTCCAAAGAACCTCCCAAAAGTACTGGCCGTGAAGACTTTAATCTGGAATGGCTGGATGAACAGATTGCCGACTGGCGCAGTGCTTTAGAATATGATGAGCTGGAAGATACCCCGGAAAATGTTCAGGCGACGCTCATGAAGCTCACCACACGTGCCATTAAAAAAGCGATTTATCGCTCTGGTCTGGATACGGGTGAAGTCTATGTTTGTGGAGGTGGTGCTTATAATTCACATCTACTGGAACAGCTGCGCTGGCGTTTGCGTAAACATCACTGGAGTGTGCAAACCACAGCTGATTTAGGCTTAAATCCAACATGGGTCGAAGGCACTGCCTTTGCCTGGCTGGCGATGCGCTTTATGAATCAGCTGAGTGGCAATCTGCCAGCTGTGACCGGGGCTTCAGGCTATCGTGTGCTCGGGACGATTACAGCAGTTTAATCTCCTGAATTCTTATAACTATATATAGGTATAAAAAAGGTCTGCATTATTGCAGACCTTTTTTAAATCTCTGTTATTGCATCATCAGTTTGGCATTTTCATTCCGAAACGCACGTAAAATCTGCTGACCTGCCCGTCCGGTTGGAGTTAAGCCTAAACGGATCTGCTCTTGGCGGATCGCCTGACGGGTTTTATCCCCAATCAAACCATCCACTGCACCAATGTCATAACCTTTATTGAGCAAGAATTGCTGAATCTCTCGACGTTCTGCACGTGATGTGCCAGCATCATCGGTTGGCCATGTTTGCACCAAGCCACCTTTACCTTGCAAACGATCTGACAGATGTGCAATGGCTAAAGCATAGCTTTCGGCTGCATTATAACTATAGATGGCGTCAAAGTTTTTAAAGACCAGGAACACCGGCCCATTGGCACCGGCAGGCGCTAATAAACCAGCTTGAGAGGATTCCGATAAATTCCCTTGAATCAAGGCCGAACCATCGGCACGAACCACCCCTTGATTGATCCAGCTACTCAAGGATTTTTTATTGCGACGACCTTCACCCGAAACTGACATACCTTGAGGAATTTTGACTTCAAAACCCCATGGCTGCCCGGTTTGCCAGCCGCGTTTTTTCAAGAAGTTGGCTGTTGAAGCCAAGGCATCCGGGATGCTGCTGACGAGATCACGACGCCCATCACTATCAAAATCGACCGCCAGTTCATCATAAGTGGATGGCATAAACTGGGTGTGACCAAAAGCTCCGGCCCATGAACCTTTAAGCTGGTTTTCATAGACATCACCACGTTGCAACAGCTTCATGGTAGTAAAGAACTCACCACGGAAATAACTTTGACGACGACCTTCACAACTCAAAGTACCGAGCGCCTGCAATAAAGGATATTTACCAGAAATATCACCATAATTACTTTCCACGCCCCAGACTGCCACCACAGTTTCAGCCGGAATGCCATAAGCAGCACTAACTCGATTTAATACGTCGCGATGCTGCTGTAATTTCTGACGACCCTGCTGTACGCGCTCCTCATCGACCAGACCAGACAGATAGTCCCAAATTGGCGTTGAAAATTCTGGCTGATAGTTGAGTCTTTCAATTACAGAATAATCAGGGGTCAAATTTTGAGTATATCGGTCATAGGTCGCTGCATGGACACCTTTAGCGAGTGCCTGGGGTTTTAATCCAGCCAGACAGCTTTGAAATGAACTGGAACTTGGTGTATAGATGCCAGGACTCGAGGACAGCTCTGATGTACTCACACGCTGTCCATTAATGATCAGTTCAGCCTGTGCCTGAGAGGCAGCCAAAACAATTGAGCCAAGAAAAATTGCAAGCCGTTGCATAGTACCCTTGAATACTTATATTTCGAATTATGTTTCTATTCACCTTATCAGCTTGTGGATAAAATTAAAGCGTAAATACGTAAAATTTAAATTCATATTTTCTCCATTTTTAAATTTATTTGTAAGTTTTGAATTTAAAAACTTGTCCACAAGATGCTTTAAATTCAAATTTGAACTAATTTTCAAATTCAAAGCCATGTTATCAGCCTTTTAAATTCAAAATTGACTGTGTGGATAACCAACATCACATAAGCTTAATAATAAGTGATTGCAGACAATTAGGATTTAAATTCATTTATAAAATACAAGAAGGATTTTTAAATTCAAAACTTTGAATTCATTCCTTAGCTTTTAAATTTATTGTTTTGAATTTAAATTCAAAATAGAAAATTTAAATTCAAATGACCTCTTTTTAAATTTGAATTTATTTCTATGAATTTAAATTCAAAGCACACTTTGTAAGTTTTAAATTCATTTTAAATTTAAATCTGCATAGCCGAACTAATGCAGTAACAGATTAAATTTTCATCAATTATTTATAAATTATTGTCTGTTTTATAAGCAATTGATTTCGAAAATAATCCGATAAATGGCAGGGTATTTTCAAAGAGGCGCAATCATGCCTGAAAGCCGACAAATAAAAAAGCGACCACAGGTGTGATCGCTTTTTTTATCAGCAAGTTAAAGCTTAGATGCTCATATCTTCGCTCAATGCCAATGGATTCGGTAAAATCTTCGCCAGTTGACGACATAGCGTAGTCAATTGTGCACTGTCGGTTGGCATTAGGGTGATGTGACCAATCTTACGGCCTTCACGTTCTGACTTATTGTATAAGTGCAAATGCGCGCCTTCCAAAGCTAGAACATCTTCAGATTTTGGATGTTGACCGATGATATTCACCAGTACGGTTGGACGGATCACCTCAGTTGAACCTAATGGCAAGCCAGCCACTGCACGCACATGGTTTTCAAACTGAGAACACACTGCACCTTCAATCGACCAGTGACCTGAGTTATGCACACGTGGTGCCATTTCATTGGCATACAGACCCTTATCTGTCACAAACAGCTCAAGAGTTAATACACCCACATAGTTCAGATGATTCAGCAGGCGAGTAATATAGTCTTGCGCGACTGGCTGCAAGTCCGCACTGTTGGGGGCAGGTACAATCGAATGAGACAGAATGCCATTATGATGATGATTTTCAGCCAATGGCCAGGTCTTCACATCACCATCTTGACCACGTACCGCAATAATTGAGACTTCACGTGAGAAAGTGACAAAACTTTCTGCAATCAGTTCACCGGCAGGACCCAGTTCTGCCCAAGCCTGATCAGTTTGATCTGCTGAACGTAGAACGAATTGACCTTTACCGTCATAACCACCACGAGAAGTTTTAAGTACAATCGGCAGACCGAGTTCTGCAACTGCAGCTTTTAAGCTCTCTAGAGAGGTGATTGCTTTATATGGCGCAACCGGAATCTCAAGTTCATCAAACAGGGCTTTTTCAGACAGACGATGCTGTGCAATTGCCAAAGCCTGACGTGGCGGATGCAGGTCTTTGTTTTTCGTTAAAACATCTACATCAGCCAATGGTGTATTTTCAAACTCAAGGCTGAACACATCTGCACTGTTGATAAAGTCCTGCAGACCATTTTGAGCCTTGGTGGAAAATACTGGACCCAATGCAGCCGAAGGGCAATCTGTAGTGGCCTCAAAGAAAGTACATTGAATGTTTAAAGGCAATGCCGCTTGTGCCATCATTCGACCGAGCTGACCGCCACCAAAAATACCGATGGTTTTATCCATTGTGTTTTATCCCGTATTAAGCTTGGCCTGGAATATTGTTACTAGCGACTTTATCCGTTTGTGCAGCGCGGAAATCTGCAACATTTTTCGCGATGTCTGGGCGGGTCAGACCTAAAATTTGCGCGGCCATAATGGCTGCATTGGTCGCACCTGCAGGCCCAATCGCTAAAGTACCTACGGCAATACCTGCTGGCATTTGTACAATTGAAAGCAATGAATCGACACCATTTAAGATAGAAGATTTTACCGGCACACCCAATACTGGCAGATCGGTTTTTGCGGCACACATACCGGGTAAATGCGCTGCACCACCAGCACCGGCAATAATCACCTGGATGCCACGATCACGTGCTTGTTCTGCATATTCAAACAGACGGTCAGGGGTACGGTGTGCAGAAACGACTTCGGCTTCAAATGGGACACCAAGCTGCTTAAGCATATTGGCAGTGTGTTCGAGAGTCGCCCAGTCTGATTGAGAACCCATGATAATACCTACTAGAGGAGCATCTTGTGCAGCAGCCGCATTCATTGCAATGTTTCCAGAGATTAAAGTAAGAGAAGATAAATCTCGACGAGAGAGCCAAGCTTTAATGGGAGTGCGTATTATAGACTGAAAATTCAGCTTCATAAAATTTAACGGTCAAAGCAAGGCTCGATTTTTCTTATTTTTTTAATGAAATCTCAAAATCTGGAATAAAAATAGGGAAGTACACCACCTTAATGATATTAGGGGCTACGGAACACGAAATAGACACAGCCACACAGGCATAATCCTGCCCAGAGATAATCCAGTTTAAATGGCTGTTTAAACATAAACAGCATAAAGGGCACGAAGACCAGTAGCGTCACCACTTCCTGAGTGATCTTCATCTGACCGACTGCGAGCCCGTGTTGCGCCATCAGCCGTGTTGCAGGAATCATCAGGCTATATTCAAATAAAGCAATGACCCAGCTAAATAAAATGATCTTCCACATTGGGGCATCATGTGGTAAAAATTTCAGATGACCATACCAGGCCAATGTCATAAAGCAGTTTGCACAAACAAGCAGGAGCAGGGGCCAGAACATAGCGGATGCCGGTAGAAAATTTACAGGATATTTTACGGATTATTGCAGCAAAAGATAATCGTGGACCTTGGTTTTTTATCACATCTAGCATCGTTTCTTCACATAAAAAATCACGCCAGAATGCCTATCTTTTCCCGCAAAGCCTTGCTATCGTTGCCGGTAAATCGAATAAATCATGACAACAGCACAGAAAACAAAGTGATGTGTCAGTACAAAATGGAGTGAAGTAGATGCATCTGCATATCTTGGGCATTTGTGGCACCTTTATGGGCTCGCTGGCCTTACTCGCGCGAGACCTCGGACATAAGGTGACAGGTTCAGACCAGAACGTGTATCCACCGATGTCGACCCAACTGGAAAATGCAGGCATTACTTTAATGCAGGGCTATGACCGTAGCCACCTACAACCACATCCTGATCTGGTCATTGTTGGCAATGCCATGAAGCGTGGTATTGATGCTGTGGAATACATGCTGAATGAAGGCCTGCCTTATATTTCAGGTCCACAATTTCTTGCAGATCACGTACTGCAAGGTAAACACGTGTTGGGGGTAGCTGGTACGCACGGTAAAACCACGACGACGACAATGCTGGCGTGGGTATTGAACCAGGCAGGGTTAGAGCCAGGCTTCCTGATTGGCGGTGTACCACTGGGCTTTTCTGAAAGTGCACGTTTAGGTGGCGGCAAATACTTCTGTGTAGAAGCCGATGAATACGATTCTGCTTTCTTCGACAAGCGCTCCAAGTTCGTACATTACCATCCTAAGACTGCGATTCTGAATAATCTGGAATTTGATCATGCCGATATCTTTGATGATCTGGCCGCAATTCAAAAACAGTTCCATCATCTGGTACGCACTATTCCGTCTGAAGGTCGCATCATTGCACCGATTACGGAAACCAATATTGATGAAGTACTAGAGCAGGGTTGCTGGACACCGGTAGTTCGCACTTCACTGGATGCCAATGAAAAAGCTGAACTCTCTGCACAACAGTTGTCTGCTGATGGTTCACATTTTAAAGTGCTTCAGCATGGCGTAGTGAAAGGCGAAGTAAAATGGAATATGACGGGTCAGCACTCTGTTGCCAATGCTCTGGCAACTATTGCTGCGGCTGAGCATGTCGGTGTATCCATTGAAACTGCCTGTGAAGCACTCTCCAATTTTGGCGGTGTAAAACGCCGTATGGAGCTGCTCGGTACGGTACGTGGTATTGAAGTCTATGATGATTTTGCCCATCATCCGACTGCAATTGATACTACCCTCGACGGCGCACGCAAGCGTCTGGGTGAACGTAAGCTTTGGGCGATTATTGAACCGCGTTCGAATACCATGCGTATGGGCAGTCACAAAGAGGGTTTGGCTTATTCAGCACGTCTGGCGGATAAAGTGATCTGGTATCAGCCTGAAGGTCTGGATTGGGATCTGCAACCTGTGATTGAGGCTGCACCAAATAAAGCTGTGGTAGCACGTACTTTGGATGAGATCATTCAAACTGTTGTTACTGAAGCAGGCGAAGGCGATGCTGTGGTGATCATGTCCAATGGCGGTTTTGGTGGCTTGCATCAGAAATTGATTAGCGCCTTACAGTAAATTATCTAAATCAATACTTGTAGCCTTTATTCCATAAAATTTCTCAAGGATCGTAGACACATGTCTACGATCCTTTTTTAATGTTAAAAAATACTTAATTTTTTTAAGGAATTAACTATTTTACCAATGATCTAATCCTAAAAGTTCTGCTAGCTTAAAGCCATTACGTGTTTCTCAGCTGACAGTCGTCATAGCTAAATATGACTGCCAATCCTCTACAATAATCACTAAGAAGGATAGTGGCCATGTCAAATACAATGAAAGCAATGGTTTACTATGGCGCCAATGACATCCGTTTTGAAGAACGTCCCATCCCGAAAATCTTGCAGCCCGATGATGCCGTTATCAAACTGACTAAGGTCACGATCTGCGGGACCGACCTCGGCATCTGGAAAGGTAAAAATCCGGAAATTGAACAGGTGGCAAAAGAAAAAACCGGCGACTTTAATGGCCGGATTCTCGGTCATGAAGGCATTGGCATCATTGAAGAAGTCGGTTCAGCAGTCAAAAAATTTTAAAAAGGGTGATCGGGTCATTATTTCCTGCGTCAGCCGCTGCGGTACCTGTGAAAATTGCCAGAAACAGCTGTATGCACACTGTCGTAATGAAGGTGGCTGGATTATGGGTTATATGATTGATGGTACCCATGCCGAATATGTCCGCACACCTTTTGCTGACACCTCTCTTTACCATTTACCTGAAGACTTAAATGAAGACGTCGCCGTCTTCCTGTCCGATATCCTGCCAACCTCACATGAAATTGGTGTGCAATATGGTGATGTCAAACCGGGTGACAATATCGCGATCGTAGGTGCAGGACCAATCGGGATGAGTGCCTTGCTCACTGCTCAATTTTATTCTCCAGCCAATATTATTATGGTAGATATGGATGATAACCGGCTGGAATTTGCCAAAACGGTAGGTGCAACTCATACCGTTAACTCTGGTAAAGAAGATGCCATTCAAAAGATTTTAGAAATTACCGATGGACGCGGTGTCGACTATGCCATTGAGGTGGTAGGGGTGGAACCGACCTGGAATATTTGCCAACATGTTATAAAAGAGGGTGGACATATCGCCAACGTCGGCGTACATGGTAAAGCAGTGAATTTTGAACTGAACAAATTGTGGATTAAGAATCCTGACCATTACTACCGGTCTGGTCAATGCCAATACCACTGGCATGCTGCTCAAGGCCTGCTGTTCCGGCAAAATATCACTAGAAAAACTGGCCACGCATCACTTTAAATTTAACGAGTTTGAAAAGGCCTATGATGTGTTTAAACACGCGGTTGATGGAAAAGCCCTAAAAGTGATGATTGACATGAACTAATGCAAATCAGACAAAAAAAGTCCACCATGCGGACTTTTTTATTTTTAGTCTGGATTCACTAGATCAGAAATAGGGGACATAACCACGTTGTTTATAACCCTGAGGTGAAACCAGCTGTTGATGATTTTCGTCAACCCGATACAGGATCTCGAGCAAGCCATCCAGATCTTGCTGGTTCAGATAATGCGGCTGAAAAGTGCTATGACCTAGCTTGGAAAAGAACGAAGCAATCTCGCTATGCTTATGTACATATTTCATCGACCACTCAGCAAAGCTTGACGCTTCCACGGTTGTATCAGCGAAACGATACACCTGCTGATGCCGACGGTCTTTCGAAATACTTTGAAAAAGCTGCTCTACAATCTCAGGTTCACCTTGCAAACACTGGAAAAACTTTCCTTGTGCATAATACAGTGCTCCATAGATCTGATGCTCATAATTGAACTTTCGTGCAATTGCTAAAATATCACTCAGGTCTTGTAATAGATCTTGTTCTGTTTCGATGCGCGTACTGGCATAACAGAGTTGTAGCATGAATGATTCCTTTAAATTTCAAGTATTGATTTTATAGTCAATATATTGGGTTTAGGTTATTTTTTAATCAAATATCAGCTATTTCTTACACTGTTTTCAGTTTGCATTTTGTAGCTAAATTATTAAAAATTAAAGAGACATCATTGAAAAATAATTACTCGAATGATAATGCTTTTAATGAGGGTGAAACATGCTAAAAGATCTTTTCATCACGTTAAGCTTGTTATGTCTGTGTTTCGCGCTAGTCATCGTGTTGCATAGCTGGGGCTTGCAACGTGAGATTAACATGCTGATCAGCAGCATGCTATTAACTTGGGCACTATTGATTTGTGTGGATCATCGCGCCTTTTTTCAGACCAGCATCTCCCTGATCATCGTTATTTTGATCATGCTGCAACAGTATGAACAGATTGTCTGGATGGGATTAGGACTCTTCAGTGGCACTCTGCTTTATAGATTGCCACAAGCCCATAAACAGGGCTTATCGTCTTTTATCCATTTGAATCTTTTTATTCCAACGGGGTGGTTTAAAAGGCTAAAGTCGCTACGTCATGTAAATTCCGATCACGCTTAAACATGACATGCACATAAGAGCATTGTGGAATAATTTTCAGCTGTTTCTGACGTGCAAATTCGACCAGAATATCCAGCATTTTACGGGCCACACCTTTACCACGCAGTGCATGTGAGACCCAGGTATGGTCAGCAACAATGGTGTCCGGTTCACGCCATTGATAAGTAATTTCTGCTACGCGCTGACCATTGTCTTCCATGTAAAACACACCGCCGCGCTTTGAGTCCTGATGTTTGATGTTGCTCATTTTCTTACCTGTTGTACTAATCCAGGATCAACCTGTTATATCGTCATATCCTCATCCATTAAACATCTTATAGATGTTTAGTCCCATCTTTGAGTTAGATGAAGCCCTACTGAAGTACATCCCGTATGCTTTCATTTTTGTCAAACACCGACTTGGCAAAAGGGCAGAGTGGAATAATTTTCAGAGCATGCATTCTGGCAAAACCGACCGCAGCTTCGACCAGCTGTTGTCCAACACGCTGTCCGCGTAGGCTGTCATCCACCCAGGTATGATCAATAATGAACTTATCATCACCTGCCCGGAAATATGTCATTTCTGCCAGGCGCTGGTCTTTCTGCTCTTTCTGCGCCACATACCATTCACCTTTAGTTCCTTGTTCCTGGTGTTCAATCTGCATAGGTTTACCTCAAGATTTTATCTCAGACTGCCATAGTCCTCAGCTTTACAATGTTGCAATTTTTTTAATTCCGCTGAGTAAAATTACAGCCTGCCTCATGTGAAATTTTCTGGCAAAAGCATAGAATGTGCCGATCCTGTATTGATCCTCCCTCATGTCTGCTTCTGCTCAACCCCTTTCTATTATACGCCAATGGATCTGTGTGATTGCCTTGACCTGTGCCGCTTTTATTTTTAATACGACCGAGTTTATTCCAGTAGCACTACTGAGCGATATAGGAAAGAGCTTTGCCATGACTCCAAGAGAAGTCGGGCTGATGCTGACCATTTATGCCTGGGTAGTCGCATTACTGTCTTTACCAATCATGCTGCTCACTAGAAATATTGAACGCCGTTTCCTGCTTACACTACTGTTTATGGTCTTTATTGCCAGTCATGTGCTATCTTATTTTGCCTGGAGTTTCATCGTCTTGGTTATCAGTCGGATCGGAATTGCAGTTGCTCATGCACTGTTCTGGTCAATCACGGCATCACTGGCAGTGCGTGTAGCACCGAAAGGAAAAGAATTTCAGGCCTTAGGCCTACTATCTACCGGTACCGCGATGGCAATGGTACTCGGAATTCCTTTTGGCCGGATGATTGGCGAAGCGTATGGCTGGCGTAACAGTTTTGGATTAATTGCGGTGATTGCCACGTTAGTCTGCTTTATTCTGGTTAAAACTTTGCCACATTTACCGAGTATTAATTCAGGCTCCTTTAGTAGTTTAAAGGGCCTGATCAAACGGCCCAGCCTGATGCTACTTTTTGTACTGACTGTATTGGTGATCAGCGCCCAGTTCACAGCCTATAGTTATATCGAACCTTTTGCGTTGAATGTGGCACATTTCAGTTCTGCACAGACCACAACATTGCTGCTGATCTACGGCGGAGCAGGCTTCCTGGGTTCCTACTTGTTTGGTAAATTTGCACCACAGTTTCCACGACTGACGATTCCATTTTTCACTTTAGGGCTGGGTATATCGATGCTCTTGCTATTGCCAATGTCAGTGAGCCTTTTTGGCTTAAATAGCCTGAGTCTTATGTGGGGAGTCAGTATTATTGGTTTTAGTCTGGCTTTACAGGCAAAGACTTTAAACCTCGCCTCAGATGCCACCGATGTAGCCATGGCAATCTTTTCAGGTTTATACAATGTCGGGATTGGTGGGGGTGCATTACTCGGCGGGATCGTGACCGCGCAAATTGGCTTGGGCAGTATCGGCTGGATGGGAGGATTATTGGCATTTTTTGGATTTGCGCTTAGTGTGTTTCTGGTACGCCGTCCTGATTTTCTTAAAGCTTAGTGAATGATTTTTGTAAATAAAATTGTATCCCTAATTAAAATCTGTCATGCTTAATTTACATTGAGCTATCGCTCAGACAAAATTTAGTTTGAACAAGGGGAGTAGCCTCCTCCAAACGTTTAAGAATGAAATTTCAGTTTTTGAACGTGTCAGAATATCGTCATTACACTTTGCAAAAAGTCGGTATCTGAGCATCTTTAGGTTACACTTGATATAAAAAAGTGAAACACTAAGATGTAGGCAAGACCTTGATCATGTTGTTATAGATGTTTTTCATCTGGCAGCTGGTCAAGGTTTTTTTATGGCCAGTCGTCTGATGTGGAGAATTCACATGGAAACAATTGGTACGCTCTGGCTGTATCTTGTCTTTTTCGCAATTGTCGCCGTCATGCTGGTGATCGATTTAGTCGGCTTTAAACATCAGCATGGTCAGGAAGTAAAAGTCCGTACCGCTGCCTACTGGAGTATTGCCTGGGTCAGTGTCGCGACTTTATTTGGTGGTGGATTATGGCTGTATCTGGAGCAGACTGCAGGTGCGGCAATTGCCAATACCAAGGTCATGGAATACTTTGCTGGTTATCTGCTGGAAAAATCCCTAGCAATTGATAATGTCTTTGTCTGGCTGATGATCTTTGCCGCCTTTGCCATTCCACCAGCGCTACAACGTAAATTGCTGTTATATGGTGTACTGGGTGCGATTGTGCTCAGAACCATCTTCATTTTTATTGGTGCCTGGTTTGTACAGGAGTTCTCGTGGATTCTGTATCTCTTCGGTGCGTTCCTGGTGTATACCGGCTTCAAATTCCTGCGTGGTCAGCATGAAGAAGACAGCAATATTGAAGATATGGCCATTCTGAAATGGCTACGTAAACATATGCGTATTACCCCGCAACTTCAGGGCGATAAATTCTTTGTCCGTCAAAATGGTTTGCTTTGGGCAACGCCGTTATTCTTGGTGCTGATTCTGGTCGAAGCCTCTGATGTGATCTTCGCAGTCGATTCTATTCCTGCTATTTTTGCTGTCACCACCGACCCCTTCATTGTGCTTACTGCGAACCTGATGGCAATTTTAGGCCTGCGTGCAATGTTCTTCCTGCTCTCAGGTGCAGCCTCAAAAATGCATTATCTACCTTATGGCCTAGGTTTGATTCTGGTCTTTATCGGCTTTAAGATGCTGATGCTGGATGTATTCCATATGCCGATCTGGATTTCACTGAGCTTTATTGTGATTGTCTTGACGGTGACTGCGATCTTGTCGATTCGGCATAGCAAGAAACATAACGAAACTACGCTGTAAAGCTAATCATAAAAAAAGCCTGCTGATGCAGGCTTTTTTATTTGTCTATAAGCTCAGCTGCATACGCACGCTCTGTTGAAATTATTCGTGATTGTCTGATCTCATAAAAAATATGCATGGTTAAATATGAATGTTCATATAAACATGCTAATTTTTTCAGCTACAATCAATCGAAAAAATCAAAAAGCGCAGGTTTTAAATGTCTTCTATCATTGCAACGACGGCAGTACGCGGTCGCTTCCTGGATATCAAGAATACGGTTGCCCAAGCGCGTGAAATTCACGACCAAGTGCGATATGTAGAAGATGGCTTGCTCATCAGCCAGAATGGTGAGATTCAATGGTTTGGCAGCTGGAAAGAGGGGCAACAGCATCTGCCTGAAGGAGTGCAGGTAGCTCATTATCCTGAGCAGCTGATCGTGCCAGGTTTTATTGATACCCATATCCATTTTCCGCAAACTGAAATGGTCGGTGCTTATGGTGAACAACTTCTAGAATGGTTAAATACCTATACTTTTCCGACCGAAATCCAGTTTCAGGATCCAGCTTATTCAGAAAAAATTGCCGAGTTTTTTGTAGAAGAATTACTGAAAAATGGGACCACTACAGCACTGGTATTCTGTACCGTACATCCACAATCCGTAGATGCTTTATTTAATGCAGCGACGACGCGTAATATGCGTCTGATTGCGGGTAAAGTGCTAATGGACCGTCATGCACCGGAAGCACTGACGGACACCGCAGAAACAGCGTATACCGATTCTAAAAAGTTGATTGAAAAGTGGCATGGTAAGGGCCGTAACCTGTATGCGATCACGCCACGCTTTGCTCCAACTTCGACAGCTGAACAGCTGGAAAAAGCAGGACAACTTAAAGCGGAATATCCGGATGTGTATGTGCATACTCATTTAAGTGAAAACAAGAATGAGATTGCCTGGGTCAAGGAATTGTTCCCGGAACATCAAAGTTATTTAGATGTTTACCATTACTATGGTCTCACCGGTTCTAAATCAGTATTTGCTCATTGTGTGCATCTGGAAGAGGGGGAGTGGGATTGCATGCATCAGACCGACTCGGCTATTGCCTTCTGTCCAACCTCAAATCTGTTCCTGGGCAGTGGCTTATTCCCTTTGAAAAAGGCTTGGGACAAAGGTGTTAAAGTGGGACTGGGCACCGATATCGGGGCAGGGACCTCATTTAATCAGCTACAAACCCTGAATGAAGCCTATAAGGTGCAGCAATTGCAAGGCGATAAACTGTCTGCCTTTGAATCGCTATATCATGCGACACTGGGTGGAGCCAAAGCCTTGAGTCTGGAGGATCAACTCGGCAATTTTAATATCGGTAAAGAAGCCGACTTTGTTGTATTAGATCTGAATGCGACGGCGTTACAACAGCTGCGTCAAAGCAAAGCCAAAAATATTGAAGATGCATTTTTTGCACTGATTATGCTGGGTGATGACCGTAATATTGCAGCGACTTATGTTTCTGGAGAAGCGGTTTATGCCAAAACAACAGCTCAGCAAAAAGCCTGAAAAATCGCGCCGTCGCACATGGTTCATGTTATCAGCAATAGCCATTGGCTGCGCTTTTTTACTCAAGCGCGATTCACAATTGCCGAAAAAATGATTACATTAACACAGGGCAAAACAGGTGCATCTGCCTGCTGGATGTATTAAAATTACTGATATATCAGGTGTTGCAGGTCAACACCTTTTTTATTTTGCTATTTTTACTTTTTAGGTATCTACCCATGACCGTTCAAATGAGCGTAATGATTTCCGCTGAAGAAATTCAAGCTAAAGTCAAAGAGCTTGGTGCTCAAATCGATGCACACTATGCCAATAGTGACAAAGAACTTGTGCTCATCGGTTTGTTACGCGGTTCAGTGATTTTTATGGCCGATTTATGTCGTGTAATTTCAAAACCACATGAATTGGATTTCATGACGGTATCCAGTTATGGCGGTGGCACGGTATCGTCACGTGATGTAAAAATCCTGAAAGATCTAGATGGCGAAATCCGTGGTAAAGATGTACTGGTGGTAGAAGACATCATCGATTCCGGCAACACCCTGAGCAAAGTTCTGGAAATTCTGCACACCCGTAACCCAAACTCGATTCAGCTCTGTACCTTGGTCAGCAAACCTTCACGCCGTGAAATTAATCTGGATGTGCAGTTCCTTGGTTTTGAAGTTGAAGACAAGTTTATTGTCGGTTACGGCCTCGATTATGACCAGAAGTATCGCCATTTGCCTTTTATTGGTGAAATTGGTCTTTAAGAGATCCAACTTTCAAAAGTGGCGACAGCCACTTTTTTTATGTCTGCTTCACATGAACAAAAAGCTAACATTCCGTTTCAGGACTTCGCTAGATTGAAGACTTGACTTATCCGATGATGATTTCTGAACATGACTTAAAAACAAAGACATGATAAGAAAGGAGCATACATATGTGGTCACTTATAGTTGCAATTGTTATTGGTTTTATCGCAGGTTTAATTGCGCGTGCAATCCATCCTGGAGATGACAAGGCAGGCTTTATTATGACAACCCTACTGGGGATTGCCGGTTCATTACTTGCGACCTATGGCGGTCGGATGCTAGGTCTTTATGAGGAAGGTTCAGCAGCAGGCTTTATTGCTTCGGTGATTGGTGCCATTATCATTCTGTTTATCTACAACATGGTCACCAAACGCAGAACTGTCTAAATATTTAATTGAATAATTTCTGTTTTGCATTGAAAAAAGCACCCTGTCGGGTGCTTTTTTATTGCTGGGTTTTTAAAGATTCAATTCAAAGCTTCTGCTCTCGATATACTTCAGATGACCAAGCGAAAGTTAAGATTAAAGACCAAGTTCTATCAGAATCTTTTCAATCTGTTCAGCTGGATAGGCACCCATGACTTTAAAACCATTCGAGAAAATAATTGCTGGGGTACCCTGAATATTTAGGGATTTAGCCAAGGCCAAGTTGCGTTCTACCGGATTGGCGCAGCGTTTGCCAGATTTAGGCTGAATACCTTTACTAATCAGATCATCCCAGGCTTGAGCCGGATTTTTTTCACAATAAATCTGTCGTGAAGGAGCTATAGATTGCGCTTTCAGTGGCAGAACAAAAGTGTAAATAGTTACGTCATTGAGCTTTTTAAGTTCTAGTTCAAGCTGTTTGCAATAGGGGCAATTGGGGTCAGAAAAAATCGCCAGCTGACGCTTGCCAGTGCCTCTTACTGTTTTCAATGCATCCTGTAAAGGCAGCTTTTTCCAGTCGATACTGTTCTGTTTCAGCACCAGATCCCGGGTAAGATTTTGCTTATCGGCAAGGCGAATCATAGACCCACCGATGAGATGCTTGGCATCCTCGTTCAGGTAAACCACTTGTCCATCCATAGAACCACTATAGATCCCTTTCATTTCAGTAGTCTGAAGATTTTCAATCTTCAGGTCTGGGCTATGTTTGGCCAGGTTAGCTTTGACTGTATTGATATCGGCAAAGCTAAGGCTCGTAGCCAATACCGTCATGGCCAGCAGTAGGATAGGTTTCAGCATGAATCTCCTGCTCATGTCAGAGTAAAGTAGTGCTGATTCTATGCGTTTTATGCAGAAAAATCAGATGATTTATGTACTGTCATGTTTTAGTATTTTTAATGTTTCACGTGGAACATAAACTACTTATGAAATAGAAGTAACCGGATTAATCTCTACAGAAATATGCACGATTTCTTCATGAATAGAAATAGCGTCGCGTACCTGATCAGGACTTAGATCTAGCGCAGTCTCCAGCGCCACAAAACAGGCAAACTTGCCTTTCCCAACGCGGGAAACATGCAGGTCAGACAGTTTTACTAAAGGACCAAATTCCGCAATAACTTCCCGGATTTCATCTACCACCGGTGCATCCATATCGGCATCCAGCAGGGTTTTGGCAGTCTGTTTCAATAAACCAATAGACTAGCGTGCGACCAGGACCGAGCCAACAATTCCGAGCACAGCATCCAGAATATCCCAGCCAAAATACTTACCGGCAAGCAGGGCTATGATGGCAAAAACTGAAGTCAGGGCATCTGCTACTACATGCATAAATGCTGCCTGATGATTCAGGTCATGCTGATGGTCAGAATGGCTAGGATGATGCTCATGATCGTAGTGATGCCCATGAGCATGTTCATGTCCACCATTACGCAGCAACCAGGCACAGACCAGATTAATAAATAAACCTAAAATCGCAATAGGAATAGCTTCACTATAGTGAATCTCTACCGGAGCAAACAGGCGTTCAATCGAATGGAAAGCCATAAAGCCCGCAATCACCAATAGCATGATGGCACTACTATAACCTGCCAGAATTTCAATGCGCCAGGTCCCCATATTAAAACGAGGATCATCGGCATAATGACGTGCTGCTTTGTAGGCGGCAAAGGCAAGTCCCAAGGCCAGGACATGGGAACTCATATGCCAGCCATCTGCCAGCAAGGCCATGGATTGAAAGACCCAGCCACCCATAATCTCAAATACCATCATCACGGCAGTCAGGATTGTGGCGAGCAGTATTTTCTTCTGTGCCAGTGGATTGCCTTGATCAAACTGATGGTTGTGCTGTGGAGCGGTATTGTTTTGCATTCGAGTGGTCTTGTTTATATACTCCCCCTTAGTATATTTATTTTTGGAGACTTGGGGTGAGTCATTTGCATGAAGATAAAAAAATATTAAATCGTGTACGGCGTTTAAAAGGTCAGATTCATGCGGTGGAAGCCTCACTGACACAGCAAGAACCCAGCTGTATTGATGTGCTACAACAGGTCGCTGCCATTAAGGGGGCGGTGAATGGTCTGATGAATGAACTGATTGAGGAGCACCTTAGAGAGCATGTAATCAAAGATCCAGAAGCTGTCAATGAACAGGATCTTCAGGAATTTTTAAAATTGCTCAAGCGTTATGGCTGATTTTTTTCTGCTGAATATTTTCGTTTTGTTTACAGCAAGATAATTGACCGCTTTTTCATCTAACCGATACACTGCTTTCCATTCAAATTTTTATTCAACATCATTTTTCTGGAAGCGTGATGTTGAACTTCTATGGCAGCAGCATGACAATAAATACCACATGGCGACCATTCGCCATGGTCAGCCTTACATTGATTATGGGGACTATCGGCACGGCACTGGCCAGTCCGCTTTACCCTATTTATCAACAGGTTTGGCATCTATCTCCAAGCCAGATTACTTATATTTTTGTCGCCTATATGTTTGGCTGTCTAGGCACTCTGTTGTTTCTGGGACGAACCAGTAACAGTATTGGTTTTTTAAGAACCTTACAAATCGGCTTGGTATTTATCAATATAGGCTTAATCATTTCCGTCTTTGCAGACAATGCAGTGATTTTATCAGTGGGGCGTTTCATTATCGGCATTGCCTCAGGTCTCATGACCACTTCTGCCATGATTGGCATGATACAAACCATTCCAGAGAGTCATAAGCAGTTTGCGCCGCAACTGGTATCAATCCTGACTGCGGTTGGCTTTGGTTTGGGTCCTTTGGTCGGCGGAATCATTGCGCAGTTTTCTCAGATGCCACTGATCACTCCATATCTGCCTATTATTTGGGGGGCAGTACTGTGTTTTATTGGCTTGTTCTGGTTAAAAGTGCCAGCATTTGAACGTCAGCCCTTTAGTATTGCACCGAAATTACTGCGTCCTGAGCCTCAATATCATGCTTTGTTTATGATCGTGGGTTTGACCGCATTTTGTGCCTTTGCTGCCTTTAGTTTATTTGCCTCACTGTCGCCCTCTTTTCTGCAGGATATTCTGCCTTGGCATGGGCCTCTAGTCAGTGGTACCGCCATCACCTGCATTTTGCTGATTTCTGCCATGGTGCAGTTCTTTGCTAAAGCGGTTGCTGCAAAGAAATGTCTGAATATTGGTTTGATCATTATGTTTGCGAGTCTGATAAGTCTTGCACTGTGTATGCTCCTCAAAACGAGCATCTTATTTTTTGTCAGTGATATTCTGTTTGGAATTGGACATGGTTTTGCCTTGATGGGCGCATTTGGTGTGATTTATGCGATCACAACCTTACAGAATCGGGCCGCAGTCATGTCGACCTATCTGTTTGTGGGTTATTTAGGCACAATTGTGCCAATTATTGCAGTGGGTTATCTGGCCGATCATTTTGGCTTGGGTTTTGCTGTTATCAGCTTCTGTGCGGTGATTAGTATTTTATGTGTAGTTCTCTGGGTATCACATCAGAAACTGTGTGTAAAAGGCTGATATAAAAAACCCTCTATGGAGGGCTTTTTATATATCTTGAAGATTATTTTCCAATACAGAATGTAATTTTTAAAAATTTAAATATTAAAATCAACATATTAAAAATAAACAAAAAACCTAGTGACTAATAAGTGACTATTTTTAACAGGCATAAAAATTTTACCAGCTCTTTTTGGATTTAAGTTATTAAGTAAGCATCCGCTGAACGCCATCGCCAAGTTTTAACGGGGTTCAGGTTTCCAGCGGTGAGGTAGTAATTCTTCTATTTGGGGCACTTTATGTGTTGGCAACCTTTTCAGCACATCACTTAAATAGGC
>NZ_PQLP01000043.1:0-21184 GCF_002918965.1 Acinetobacter sp. ACNIH3
TTCCCGAACTCAGAAGTGAAACCTCTTAGCGCTGATGGTAGTGTGGGGTTTCCCATGTGAGAGTAAGTCATCGCCAGCTCATTATTCTAAACACCCCCTGTCAAATGACAGGGGGTGTTTTTTTATGGCTGGGAAAAATAGGTGGGTTTAAAGTATTTGATAGGCTTGGTTTAGTTTCAGCTATCGTATATAAATTATTAAAACTTAAAAAATTATAAAAAGGGATAAGTGTGTTTGATGTATTTGCCCAACTTTGTGGTGGAATAGGTTTATTCCTGCTCGGCATGACCTTGATGACCGACGGCCTGAAGGATATTGCAGGTGAATCTCTGAGACAATGGTTAGGTAGATTTACGGGTTCTCCTTTAAAAGCGATGAGCTCAGGTATTATCTTTACCTTGATCGTTCAGTCTTCAACAGCGACAACACTTGCTACTATTGGTTTTGTAAGTGCAGGGATACTGACTTTTGCTCAATCTGTTGGCGTGATTATTGGTGCAAATATTGGAACCACCAGTACTGGCTGGATGGTAGCACTGCTTGGTGTCAAATTCTCGATTGGAAAATTCGCTTTACCCTTAATTGCAGCGGGTGCATTACTCAAGATTTTAGCTCAGGGTCGGCTGGCTTTGACTGGGCTTGTAATTGCGGGCTTTGGTCTGATTTTCTTTGGAATTGAATTATTGCAGGTGGCAATGTGTAGCCTGGCAAATCGTATAGATCTTTCTATATTTAGCACCCAAAACTTTTTCTCAAAATTATTATTAGTCTTGATTGGCTTGGTGATGACGGTAATTTTACAGTCATCTAGTGCCGCAATTACGACGACAATTACTGCATTGGCAAGCCAGATTATTCAGCTAGAACAGGCACTTTTGCTGGTTATTGGTCAAAATATTGGAACTGTAGCTACGGCAGTCTTGGCGGCAATTGGGGCGAATAGCAATGCACAAAGAACGGCTGCAGTACATGTGATTTTAATCTGAGCAGTGCAACTTTTGCCTTCCTGGTCTTAATTCCACTTTTTCTCTGGTTATCCTACGAAGGTCACTTGCTGGCTTCTTGGGATTCTGTGGTAATTGTTGCAGCTTTTCATACGACATTTAGTTTATGTGGGGCTGTATTATTAATGCCTTTTATCGAACAGTTTAAGCATTTTCTGACTTGGCTCATTCCTACTGATGAGGACAGTTTAATTCAGTCTCTGGATGAGTCGAGTCTTTCAGTACCCGCAGTCGCAGTTGCGAATGCTGAAAATGTCATTGATCAGACAGTATGGCAACAATATGGCTGGTTTATTGCGGCATTTAAAGATGGACAGCTGGTTGCAGCCAATCAACTCAAACAACAAGATGAACTCATTGCAAAGCTTAAACAATATTTGGCTCAAATTACCGTGTCTCAAAATACCGAAGAGCAAGCACGTTTATTGGCCTTACTCAGGAAAGTGGTCTATCTCAATGTATTCCGCAGTGATCTTGAACAATTATCCTATAGTTTGGATATCCGGACTCAGCCTGCTTTATATCAGGTTATATTGGATTTTGTTGAAATTTTTGATAATTATTGGAAGGAAGCTGCAGATGTAAAGGATTATGATAAAATTTGCATGTTACAAAATGAACTGATTCTGCTGGAACAATGGACGAAACAACATCATGCTGATCTTCGTGAAAAGATTAATCAGTATGCTTCTAGCAATCAATTGAGTGCTGCCAGAACCTTGGAATTACTCGCAGCCCATCGCTGGCTAGATAGGTTTATTTCCCATAGCCAGCGCTTTGTAAATGTATTAAGTGAAAATGAACTCAATGCTGATCAGCTAACTGACGACGCGCATGCTTGAGTGCAGTACGTAAGCCCTCTTCTAGAGTCGGATGATAGAATGGTTTTTCTAGGATCTGATCAATTGTCACTCCTTCACCAATTAACCAGGCAAGAAGATGTGCTAGATGTTCTGCCTGTGCACAAAATAGTTCTGCACCCAAAAGTTTACGCGTAGACCTGTCTACATATATTTCAGCACCACCCATATTGGTAGCTTCCACCCGCGCTCGGCCCTGTCTTTCATAAGAAATAAAACCTGTAACGAAATCAGTTTTTGCTTTTTTTAATTGCTGATAATTTTTTCCAATAATAGCCATTTCCGGCTGACTGAACACAATCGCCAAAGGGGTTAGTTTTGGAATTGCTTGTATATCTGGATAATTTAGGCAATTTTTAACGATTTTTTTACCTGCATATGCCGCTTCATGTTGAATTGGAGCATCAGGAGCTGCATCACCAATAATAAAAATTGGGTGGTTAGCTAACTGTTTTGTAGAAGGATCAATTGGAAGATTTTTGATTTCTATATACGAAGGATCGATTTTTTCCAGTTCGAGTTGATCAAGGTTACTGCTTCTTCCGGTTGCCGCTAATACGTAATCAACTTCTAAGATTTCTGCTTGGTCATTTTGCTTAAATTTTATCTGGACTTGATCACTTTGTCGGATCATCTCATCAGGAACAGTTTTAAATTTAATCTCAAGTTCTGAACTGAGTTGCTGTTGAGCAAGTTCCTGAAGCACAGGACTTGTAAGAGAACCGACTTTTTGACTACGGGCAAATACAGTGGTCTTGACTCCTAAGCGTTGCATGGCTTGAGCAAGCTCAATGGCAATTACTCCGCTACCAATTACTGCCAGTGACTCAGGTAGGGTAGGAAGCTCAAACACTTCATTAGAGCTAAGAAGTCGCTCACCGAGTACTTCTTTTTGTTTTGAATCGATATTTGGTCGTGAGCCTACAGCCAAAATAAAACTTTTAGCTTGATAATATTGTCCATCTACTTCTACGGTTTGGGCATCTACAAATTTGGCATGACCTGAAATTTTATGTTTTGGATTCCATTGATTGATTTCTTTAAGGGTGGCTTGAGTAAAGAAATCACGTAATTCACGAACACGTGACATGACATTGTTCGGGGTAACTTCACTATCAATATTTAAAGCTAAATCATGTGCATGCTGAATCAGGTGCATACGATTGGCTGAAGCAATTAAGACTTTACTTGGCATGCATCCGACACGTGCACAGGTTGTATCCCAAGGGCCAGCATTAATGATCAGAATATTATCCGTATGTTTGATTGCTTCTTTATAGGCTGTGATACCTGCTGTGCCTGAGCCGATGATGATGAGGTCGTACATGATAATTAAGTTTTTAATAAAATTTGAATTTACTATACAAAAAAACCCTCTACAAAGAGGGTTTACTTGCAATTATTTACACTTAGAACTTTAAGCCACTTGGTTGGGTAAGGGTAGTGCTTATTGTTCCATTATTATTTATAGATTCACCTTTGTAAGTAATTCCATTAAAAATATGCGTAAATTTTAATTTTGTTCCATTTAATGCCTGTTTGAATGTGAAAATATTTGTGCCTTCTAGGAAAATAGAACCAGTAAAACTTTGAGTATTATTACTAGGACTCTCATTTTCTATTCTTGTGCCAGAAATAGAACTAACGTTTGGTAAATTTAATGTTTGCATGCCTGTGGTTCCAATTCGATAAGTTGCTAATGCTGTAGCATCACCTGGAACCGAATTAATAGTGAAATTGACAGGTTCTGCATCAGGAGTCTTAGGATTGTCATTAATTAATACATCAAATCCTGAGTTATTTTGTAATACATATAACTCTCCATCTGTTGAAGTTGGATCTTTATAAATACTTAGAGCACCTTTAGTTTCTGTGGTTTGATCTTGATACGTTAATGTAACTTGATAATTACCATCAGTTTCATTCATTGATACAATACGTAACTGATCTTCCTGAATAATTCCCCAAGATTGTTTATAAGGATAACCAAATACGCCTGTAACCCAAATATCATTATATTTTTTGTCAGCATTGCGATTATCAAAAATGATAATCATTGTTTTACCAGTAAAATGATCAATTTGTTCTTCGGATAATTTCATTCCATCAATTTCATTATCGTTAACATCGAAATCCCAATCAGCATATTTATTAGGGTTTACTAAATTTAAAACTCTTTTTATTTCAGAATCACCAAATAAAATATAACAACCAGTATTGGCATATGTGCCTGAATCCATACATTTTTCACGATAGAAAAAATTATTAGGATTTTGATCAAAGGCTTTTTTGGTGTCTATAGCTAATTGTAGTGGACCTTGAGCAAAAGTATCTAAAGCATGATCGATATAGCCCTTAGCTGTAGCGGCATTTGTGGCATCATAATTTCCGAATAAAAATTGACCTTCTTGTTTTAGTGCATTCAGGGTAAGCTGAACTTCATTTAAGTCAGTAGAAGGCGTAGCTGGGGGAGGAGTATTCCCGTTATTATTTGATTGGTCATTATAATAACCATCACTTCCTCCTCCGCCACAGGCAACTAATAAGCTAGATAAAGTCATCGCTAAAATCGTTTTAATAAATTTCATGTTTACCCCCAAAAAAATAATTTTTCGAAAAAAGTTTTGTTATATTGTTCAAAGATTAACATACATAAAAAATGGCGCAAAGAGCGCCATTTATATTTTATTGGGAAATTATAGTGCTGTTCCCACACTCACACCCACAGTCGGTCGAACATTCATCGAACTACAACCAACAAAACTTAAACTTAAACAAATGATCAGTAAAACTTTATTCATGAATTAATCCTTGGTCCTTCGCCTCGTAATACAAGACAGCAGAGCGTATACCACTACGGCAAACCATTAAAATGGGTTTAGGTAAGTCATTATAGTATTTGGAAAATTCTTCAATGTTCTGTTGTGTAATTTTTCCGCTAATCACTGGTTGATAAATTACACTGGCATGATGGCGCTCTGCAATAGTACGAAGCTGACTAACTGATACCTCATTGCCAATTTCCTGATCCGGACGGTTGACGATAACAGATTTAAAACCCTGTTTCATTAATTCTTGAAACTTGGTGCTATTCATTTGCCCCGCTACACTCACTGTAGGAGTTAATGGCCGGCTTAATTCTGCAGAAAAACTGAGTGTAGCAAAGCTTAGACCGAGTCCAAGCATTGCACATTTCCAGAAGAAGGGATTAGTCATCCAATAAATCCATTTGCTTTGCGATCTGGTACAGGTTATTAGAACGGTTACCAGTACGGCAGAACATCAATAACGGTTTTGGTAGTTCGTTATAGTGATTGGCAAAAGTACGGACATCGAGTTCAGTGATCTGACCTGCAACTACAGGTTGATGCACATAATCCAAACCTGCTGCACGAGCAGCTTCTTCAATTTGTGCACTGGTTGGCTGATCCGGACCACCTTCCATATCCGGGCGGTTATTGATAATGGATTTAAAACCTTTCTCAACTACCTGTTCGATATGTTCTGGACCAATTTGACCTGCAAAGCCTACATTTTCACTCATGATGTCACTCCATCATTTCATTTATAAAGATATGCTTTATGATAGCATTAAGCTCAAAAATGAGCAGAAAGATCTGAAATTTTTATAAACGAATACAACCATAAAATAACGCAACGGAGCGCGTATGCATGTATATACAGTTGAACCACTGTATGTCAAAAGCGGTCAAGATGTCATTGCTGCCGATTTTTATCGTCCCAAGAATATACACAAACCAGCAGTCATTTTAATGGCACATGGTCTGGCTGCCTTACGTCATTTTGAACTGGTCAAATATGCCCAACGTTTTGCAGCAGCGGGTTATGCCGTCATTTTGTTTGATTATCGCTACTGGGGTGGAAGTACCGGACGACCACGAGAACTGGTTTCAATTAAAGCCCAGCTTGAAGACTGGCGAACCATGATTGCTCACGTTAAAGCACGTAAATCCGTGGATGCTAAACGTATTGTGCTCTGGGGAACGAGTTTGAGTGGCGGATATGTACTAACACTTGCCGCAGAATCCAAAGATGTACAGGTCATTATGGTCCAAGTTCCATTTGTGGATGGTGCTGAAAGTGCCAAATTGTATCCTTTACAGCAGCTGCCTAAAGCGCTGAAAATTTCCAGTCAAGATTATATGGGCTCTAAAGTCGGGATGACGCCACGAACTTTACCCGTTGTAGCCCAGAATGAACTCTGTTTCTTACCAACACCCGATAGCTACGAAGGTTATCTGTCAATTGTTCATCCAGACCATTACTGGAGTGGGGAAATACCAGCCCGGGTGTTCTTTAAACTGATCCGCTATCGACCGATTCAGGATGTGCGTAAAATTACAGTACCGGTTCTGTTTATCGCTGCGCAACAGGATAGCCTGATTCCGATTGAGTCCAGCCGTGAAACGGTAACCAATATCGCACCATTTGCCCAATATCATGAGTGGAATATGCGACATTTCGATATATATCATGGTGAATGGTTTGAAAAAGCAATTTCGACCCAATTAGAATTCTTACATCAATATATTGGAGTTCGTTAGATGATCATTGTATGTCCGTCATGTCAGGCCAAAAACCGTGTGCCTGAAGATAAACTCACCGCGAGTCCTGCATGTGGCCAGTGTCATCAGGGCCTGATTCCACTTGCGCCGATTGAACTGAATGAACAGAATTTTAGCCAGTTCGTGACTGGGAGTGATTTACCGATTCTGATCGATCTCTGGGCGGACTGGTGTGGTCCGTGCAAAATGATGGCGCCGCATTTTGCAACGGTAGCGCAGCAGTATCCAAATGTGGTATTTGCCAAAATTGATACGGAAGCGAACCCAAGACTCAGTGCTGCATTTAATGTTCGTAGTATTCCGACACTGGTTTTGATGAATAAAACTGATGAAATTGCTAGAATAAGTGGCGCACTCAGAGCACCACAGCTACAACAGTGGCTGGATCAGCAGCTGAATGCCAAATCTTAATACCCAGGCCTGGAGTTAACGTGTCAGATTCTCATGTACAACCAGAGGGAATTCTTTCCCTACAGACGATTGCAATGCCAGCAGATACCAACTGGAGCGGTGACGTATTCGGTGGATGGATTGTTTCACAAATGGACTTGGCCGGTGCAATTCACGCAGAACGTTTTTCTAAGGGACGTTGTGCGACAATTTCAATTAATCAGATGACTTTTCTGGTGCCGGTAAAAGTCGGTGATGTGATCAGCTGTTATACCAAGATTCTGAAGGTGGGGAATACCTCGATTCAAATGCAAATTGAAGTATGGGACAGTCACGATGATTCCCGTCCCCCTGTACGTGTTACTGAAGGGGTATTTACCTTTGTTGCCGTGGATGTCAAAGGCAATAAGCGCCTGATTCCGGATGAAGCAAAACAAAAGTTCATTGATGCTCAACAAGCGAATTGATGAATGCAAAAACCAGACGAGATGTCTGGTTTTTTATTTTTGAAAAATTAAATCATAAAATCTTAATTTTAAAACTTGTCCTGGTTTTAAAGCTAAAGATCAAATCACTATTAAGCTCAGAAGGGTATGGTAGTTATCATCGCTATAAATAATAAGAATGCTTTAACTTTAACTCGATCCCAATTTAGTTAGTACAGATTATTAAAATATTAAGAAGCAACTCTATTTTTAAGTTGCGATTTAGCGATCCAGGCCCAGAGCATTTCACACTGAATCGGTGCTTTGCCAGATTCATCTGTTATGACGACCTGCACCAATGTTTCGCCTTTATCTGTACTTTGCATCAATTGCTGCTGTTCAGCAGTCAGAGTGGCTATAGCACGCATTGCCCCCTGGGTAGGACGTTTATAATCAATTTTGATACTTTTGATGAGGACGACTGCAGAATCAGGCACGTTCATTGCGGTGACAAATCCCGTGGCTGTTTCTGCAAGCAGTGCCATGGCACAGGCATGAACCTGACCAATATGGTTCTGCATAGCCTTATGATTGGCCATGCTGACCATGACCTGATCATGGCTCACCTGTTCATAGCGAATTCGGGCAGAACCGACCATCGGCACCACACGTCCAAAGGTTTTACTCAGCAGTGCAGTACGAATGCCTTGAGGAAGTCGTGAACTTGCTTTTACCAGTTTGGAGAGTCGATTGCTTTTGGCCATGGTTCTATTATCCGAAAATAGACTGTCTTAGTCTTTAAAGTTGTTGAACTGTAAAGGCACACCAAATTGCTGTTCTTTGAGGAATGCCATAATTTGTTGCAAAGTATCGCGTTTTTTATCGGTCACACGAATCTTGTCGCCTTGGATAGAAGACTGCGCTTTAATGCCACTTTCTTTAATGGCTTTATTAATTTTTTTTGCGGTATCTGAGTCAAGACCGTCTTTCAGTTTGATCACCTGGATATAGTTTTTACCTGAAGGTGCACCTTTTTGCGGATCGAGCGCCTGAATATCTACTTTACGTTTAAAGAAGTGATTTTCTAACATGCTATAAACTTGTTCACACTGAAAATCACTTTCAGTCTTGATTTTGATTTCTTTATTTTTTTCGTTCAGCTCGATTGAAACGTCCTGACCACGGAAGTCAAAACGGGTCGCAATTTCTTTTTGCGTGTTTTGAACTGCATGGTTTACTTCAAAAATTTCTAATTCAGAAACAATATCGAAAGAAGGCATAGTTTAGACCTTTACAAATGGAAAGAATATCTGAGATGCTAGGGATGTTTTCTTCATTTGCCAAGTGTTGTTTACATCAAAGGAGTGCGCAATGATCCGTAAACAAGAAATTACAACATTTGAGTTCCCAGAAGGTGCTGTAATCTGGGATGTACGTGATTCTAATGCTTTTGCTGAAGCACATATTAAGGGCGCAGTAAACCAGCCCATTAATGATCTTTCAGCAGATAGCCTTACTCAAGTGTCCACGGATCAGCCGATTTATATCCTGTGTGGTGGAGGTAGTAAAGCCCCTCGTGCTGCTGAAAAATTAGAGGGTTTTGACAGCTCTCGTGAATATGTCATCCTGATGGGTGGTACACGTGCTGCCCGTGATGCAGGCTTGCCGCTGGAACAGGGTGCCTGATTAAGCTTTAAAAAAGAAAAAAGCGCCTTCAGGCGCTTTTTTCTTGGCTAAATTTCTTCAATGGTCCCCTTTGAAAAAGGTGAGCCATATATGGCGCAAGAGGGGGTAAATTCTTTCTATAAGCCCCTCCCTTACGGAACAGTGTTCCTCACCCTTTAATAAAGGAAGGGGCTTTAACACTAAGGTTTAAAATAAGGCTTCTTGGTTTTGATTTTCTTTTCAAAGCGTTTGACATCCAGTTTCTTCACTAGATTTGTGGGTGCAGGACAAGCTTCTCCTAGAATCTGTGCAGCCAGGATTTCACTGCACAATGGAGCAAATAGAAAACCTTTGGAACCTAAGCCAGCCAGACTATAGATTTCCTGATCGGATTTGAGTTTTCCAAGCAGGGGGAAATAATCTTTGCTCTGGGCACGAACCGAAGCACGACCTTGCCATTCACTGATATCAGCCAAACTCTGTGCATACTCTGGAAATACTGAATGGATCAGTTCACAGTTATGGATATGGTCTTCTTCCAGTACCTCTGTATCATCACGATTCAGGCAGAATGAAGCACCGAGCAGCAAATGCTGTTCATCAGACTGGATACAGTAACCGCCGTAGCTATAGGCAATATTCGGATCGAGTGGTTGATCGCTATTTTTGAGCCAACTGACCTGTCCACGAATGGGTTTAAGTTCAGGATGCTCTTCAAGCAGCTGTGGCGTATTTAATGCGGTACAGACGATGACATGATCAAACTGGCCGAGTGAGCTATCACCATCAAATAATTCTGGACATGAGTGTGGTTCAATTCGGCTAATTTGGGCCTGGATATAGCGAATATTGCTATGTTGCAGGATTTCATCACGCAACTGATAAGGCGATACAGCTCCCGCCTGTAACAACGCCAATGCTGGATATTTCGCTGTTAAAGACTGCTGATTTTGATCTGGAACTTCTAGAATACCATCAGGATACTCATCAGCCAGAGCCAACAGGTTTTCTGGATTTTTCAATGCTAGCTGCTGAACCTGAATCGCGCGAAAGGCTTTAAACTGTGCATAATGATTTAGGGCGTGTTGCCAAGCCTGGGTCATTAAATGTTCAGCGCTTTGTGCAATCGGTGACAGTTTCGGATTGAGTAGCGCTAATGGATTACCAGAACCACCGGAAAGTGGTGCTGTTTGATCGAATAGGCTGACTTGATGACCACGTAGAGCAAAAGCCCAGGCTATACTTAAACCGGCAATACCAGCACCAATGACAGCGATCTGACGTGCCTGACATTTCAACTCTTTATTGAGCGAAGTTTTTTTTTGAGTATGATGTTCAGGAATTGCTGTTACTGGCTGTGCAAATTCAGGCGGATTCCAGATGGCTTTCAGCATTTCACGTTTATGACCAAAGCCACGTGGACGTGAAATCGAAATACCATGATTTCTAAGACCGCGTTTCAGTATACCTGCGACACTAAAAGAGGCAAAGGTGGTGCCATAATCCGAGAGTCGAACAATATTGTTCAGGACATTCTCTTCCCACATATCCGGATTGCAGGAAGGCGCAAAACCGTCAAGGAACCAGGCATGTACTGACACAGTTTTTTCAATGACTGGAAAGACATCTTGTGCATCACCTAGCCATAAATCCAGAGAAAAACGTTCTTCAGGAAAACTGAGGCGATGACAGCCAGCAATTGGGAGTGGATATTGGGAAATCAGCTGATCTGCAAGGGGTTTTAGTTCCGGCCAGGCATTTAAAGCACGAATCAGATCATCTTTTGATAGAGGAAATTTTTCCACTGAAATGGCATGCAGATGGCTCTGGTTATCTGGACGAACCTGTTGCCACAGTTGCCATAAGGCCAGAATGTTGAGTCCTGTACCAAAGCCCGTTTCCCCTATGCAAAAATATTCAAAAGGTTTGAGATCCGTGAGCCGGGTACCGAGATCATTACCATTTAAAAACACATGGCGTGTTTCAAGCAGGCCATTGTCTTTAGAAAAATAAACATCACCGAACTGTTTGGAAACTGGCACGTCAATGCCATCTACCAGCTGCCAATCGAGATCGGCAGTTTGAATTGCATGAGACAAAACGGATACAACCTTCAATACGTCAGAAGAGGGAATAGCTTACCACTGACGACGGCGTTTGGTATAAACATAACTCGCAATCAGGAAGCCAAGTAGTACCCCAACTGCCAATGTCGCAGCACCGTAGAGAAACATTTGTGCACTACGTTCACTTTGTAGCACCTGCACCTGAACGCCGAGATTATCATTTTTCAGCTGTAGTTCCTGATTCTGGGTCAATGCTTCAAGATTAGCTTTTTCCAGTTGTTGCAGACGTGTCGCCTGATCTTTGACCAAAGCCTTCACTTTGGCATCTTGCTGAGCTTTGTTCTGTGCAATATCTTCTGCAGTCAATGGCTTGGCAGCAGGATTTTGAACAAGAGGATTATTCGAAGCAGCCACTGGCATGATGCCAGGTTTATTGGCAGACAGTGTTTGCGGTGGCGTATTGGCTACCGCGGGTTGCACAGTTGCTGGTGTATTTTGCGCTGGGGCAGCAGATTCCGCTGCCGGTGTTACTTCAACTGCCCAGGCAGTTGTACAGGCAAAAGATAAACCGATTAAACTGGCAATTACAGCGTGCATGAACCTTATCCTTGTGGGAATGCTTTATTGAATGGTTTAACGTCAATATGCGCATAGACGCCTTCTTTTAAGAATGGCTCTTCCTGTAACCATTCCTCCAATGCTTCACGGCTGTCAAAGTCCACAATAATGGTGCTGCCATAAAAACCTGCTTGAGGATTACCCGGTTCTTTTGGCATCGCGCCGGCAACGATTAAACGACCTTCATCATTTAATTTTTGCAGACGTTCAAGATGTTGAGGACGAATCGCAAGGCGTTTTTCGACAGTACCTTCCTGATCGGTACAGCTGACAACAAATAATGGCATGGCAGTTCTCGATGACTTAGTCTAACTTTTATTCAGCAGTTTTAAAGTATTTGCGCAATACAATGAACTGAATAATGATAAATGAAAACATCACGATCATGTCACCAAATGCGGTAAATTCTCCCCAATATTTTCCATCCATAAAGATATAGGCAAAGAAGCAATGCAAGAAAGACATCACCGCAAACATTGCTGCCCAAGCATAGTTGAGTTTAAGCCAGCCTTTTTCAGTTAAATTAAACACCGGTCCAAACAGACGTTGGATTAATGGTTTTTTATCTTTACTGAACCATGGTGAAAGCAGGAATACGCCAGCAAAAACCAGATTCAGCAAGACAGCTTTTAAGCGGATATAGAAATCATCACTGAGTATTAAAGTGATTCCACCGAAGATCACCGTCATGAACAATACGATCCATTGCTGTTTGTCCAGACGGAATTTCTGTGAAACAAATAACGCGCCATAGACCACTAACATGGAAATGATCAGACCTGTGGTTGCCACAAGAATATTGTTATTGTCGACACCGCCTGCGGAGCCAATCAGCTGGAGTAATGGATGATTGGTGTCTTTAGGATCTACTGTCTTATATAAATAAAAGAAAATAATGAGTGGCACAAAGTCTAAAAGTGCTTTCATGTTAGAGTATCTAAATCTGATCAAATAAATGTCATAGTATAGAGATGCACGGCGTAGATTTACATACACACAGCAATATTTCTGATGGAACCTTAAGTCCACAGCAGCTGGTTAAGGCCGCGGCAGCGAGCTTTATCCATACGCTGGCCTTGACTGATCATGACACCATGGACGGTTTAGAGCTGACGCGTGAAGCCGCGAAAGATCACGAAATTAAGATCATTTCTGGCGTAGAAATCTCTAGTCAATGGTCACGTCCGGCCACCAAGAAGAATTATGGCGTGCATATTGTGGCGTTAGATGTTCAAAATCCTGAACCATTGCAACAGGCTTTAGAACAGCAAAAACGGATTCGCGCTGAACGCTCAAAAAAGATTTGTGATCTACTGATGCCATTGATTGGACAAGATATTTATCCAGATGTAGTCGCTAAGGTCGATAATATTCCAGACCGTGTCACGCGAACCCATATTGCCAAAACACTGGTTGAAAAGGGGATAGTCACCCGTCCACAACAGGCTTTTGATAAATATATCAAGGAAGGCAAGAAAGCTTATGTGAAGTTTGATGGACTGGGACTGGAAGAAACCATTCAGGTGATTCATGCCAGTGGTGGTTTTGCAGTCCTAGCGCACCCCACCCGTTATGATCTGTCTGCGACTAACATCCGTTACCTGATAGAAATTTTTGCTAGGTTCGGTGGGGACGCCGTTGAGCTGCCACCAGCAGTTGATCCGGCTTCTACCCGGCAGATGGTAGATCGGATGATTGCTGAACATGGGCTAAAAGTATCTGTAGGCAGTGATTATCATGGGGACAATATGCCCTGGATTAAGCTCGGCCATATTCCAACAGTTAAAGACGGGCAAGTGGGCATCTGGGAAAGTTTTCGGTAACAGGCGTCAGGCTTCAATAAATGGAGACTGCTTTTGCTGCTGGATTTTTATGCCTAGAAGGCAGGTCAAAGCTAAACTCAGTAATGCCAGTTGCCAAGTTGTTGTAATCGCTGCCATCAGTAATAATGCTGCAATAAGCGTATAGTTCAGTAAATTGCGATAAAGAAAAGGATGGTTCCGGGAAATTACCGCCTGCTGGATGTCTGGATGATGTTTGAATTCTCGATAGCGTAGAAAATCGATCAAATTCGCGAGCGCCAGTTCCAGCTTGTCAAAATGTACTGCCTTGCAGGACATCCGATAGTACTTACCATAATTGGTACTCAGCTTAAGCGTATAAGTTGGAGAGTCATCTTCACGACTCGCCTGAATATGTACAATTCTTGGTAAGTCCAGCATGAGTCGACTGGGAATATGGTCGAAGTAAATCCGTCCGCGGAGCGGTGTCGCGATATAGTACTGCAAATGCTGAAAATTCTGGTCTCCATCATGTGCATACAGTTGAACAATCCAGCGTGTACGCCTCAGGTAATAGACCAGAACCTGCTGGCCGATGAGCGCATCACTTGGTTGAACATGGATATCCAGATACGACTCTGTTTTAAACACCTGATTCAAATCGACATTAAACCATTGTGGGGCTTCATGCTCATTGATCTTTAATAGCAGTTGCTGCTGTTTGCGTAGCCGGGTCGTGTGAGTCTGACGTTGGTCCATAATGGTGGCATCTGAGCTGCGTAAGGCTCTTTCACGGATATCCCGAGCCAGTTTCGAATCAATCAGGTGTTGCTGAATCAGAAAAGGAAATTTGAAATATTGTTTCCGGTCATAGCTTAGACCGAACACCAGTATGAAACTGATGAGAAGCAGTAAAATCCAGTATTGTTCTAATCCACTAAATAAAATATCTTGCCAGGCCAATACACAGCCAAATGCGAACACGGCTCCGCTACAAAGCAGTAAAGCCGCTAAAGTTGCACCCAGACGCGTCACCGGTTGCGTTGTATAACGATGAATCCGTCGCTTGATAGTCATGAGATCTTATTTTTATTGTTTTCATTATTTTAATTTTGAATTGAATATATGAGCTGCGTTTAGCTGTAATCGTATTTCTTATAATAGATTATGATCTTGGGCCTGAATAGGTGGTGGGGTTGGTTTGCCTAAAGTACCCAATAGTTCAATTTCAATGGTACGTACCATTGAATCAAGGGGTAAATCATTGCTTTGCGTACCAAAAGGTTCTTCAATTTCTGAACTGAGCGCATCCAGTCCCAAGAAAGTATAAGCCAAAATTCCGACCAGCAGCGGTGTCACCATTCCAAGGGTCGAACCCAGACTAAATGGCAGCATAAAGCAGAAAAAATATACGGTACGATTCAGCAAAACTGAATAGGCGAAAGGCAGCGGTGTGGTGGCAATCCGATCACAACCTGTCTGTACAATACTCAACTCAGCTACATGCTGGTTCATCTGCGCATAAATGATGTCTGAAATTTCGCCTTCTTTCAGGGCCTGCATAAATTCCCATTGAATCAGGCTGAGGGTGTACTGTGGGGCATTGGCCTGTTGATAGAGCTGTTGCAGGGCTTGAGGACTCATGCCACTAGTCTGCACCAGTTCGGTTGGATTGGCAGTCTGATGGCGCAAACGATCGCGCAATACATTGGCGAAGACAATCACATGCTGGATGACCCGCTCACGGCGTGCCTGCGTCAGCATACGGCAGTCCCGGTCAAAATGACGTGCATTGGCAATTAGGATCCCCCAGAGTTTGCGCGCTTCCCACCAGCGTTCATAGGCGGCAGAGTTCTTGAAACCAAGGAAAATCGACAGTACTACTCCGATCAGGGTAAAACCGACTAAGGGTAATTCCGGTAAATGTAAATAATTGGTATAAGATAGCCCGCCAATAATGGCAGAAATGAGCATGACCACGCCTAGAGGCGGCAGTACCTTAGGTAAAATCGTTCCCCGCCATGAAAATAATACTTTAAAGATACTGGGTTGGTCACGTACGATCATTTATTGGAATCATCACAATTTTTTTCATGATCTTGTTGAGTTGTGCCTGCTTTGTCAAGTGATATCGTTCAGGGTTTTACCGTATTGATGAGTTGCTGTTCTGCAAAGGAAAAACTGCCTTCCCGGGCAATGATACAGTGATCAATCAGGCGGATTTCGACCAGGTGACAGGCCTTTGCAATCTGCTGGGTGAGTTCAAGATCTGCTGCGGAAGGTCGAGGCTGACCGAGTGGATGATTATGGGCAATCACAATCGATGTTGCCTGTTGCTGAATGGCATGGCGTAGTAACTGATTAATCGAAATCTCACATGAATTAATCGAGCCATAAAACATTTTCTTAAAGCTGATTTTTCTTAACCCGGCATCCAGACACAGTACAGCAAACACTTCCTGAGTTTCTCCCAGTAGTTCAAAGCGCAGATAGTCCATAATTTTGCGGGAATGATTCAGTTCCAATGCATCTTGGCGAAGGTGCTCGGCAATATAGCGCCGTCCCAGTTCCTTAACAGCCATCAGCTGGGTAAATTTACTGACACCCATCCCGTGAAACTGGCTGATCTCTTGCAGTGGGGCATCCAAAAGAGTACTTAAATGACCAAAATGTTGAATCAGAAGTCGAGCTAGTTCCACTGCGGAATGCCGCTGGGAGCCTGAGCGCAGGAAAATTGCCAGCAATTCGGCATCGGAGAGGCTTTGTGGGCCTGACTGTAACAGGCGTTCGCGTGGACGTTCCTGTTCAGGCCAGTGTTTAATCGAAAATTGCATGTTTATTAGACTTATTTATTATTAATTATTGTTTTTCACACAAGAAGGTCTCTTGGGCATGATTCTATTTAATGCTATTGTGAGCGCCACTGCAACAGAAAGGTAGCCTGTTTGTGAGCTTCGACGTAAGTGTAATTCCTCATAAAAATATTATTTTAGCTGTGACAGGCGGTATTGCTGCCTATAAAAGTGCAATTCTGGTCCGTCGTCTGAAAGATGCCGGTTTTAATGTTCGTGTGGTCATGACTCAAGGCGCACAGGCCTTTATCACGCCGCTGACGTTCCAGGCACTGTCGGGTAATCCTGTCCATACTGAATTACTGGATCCAGAAGCTGAAGCAGGCATGGGGCATATTGAACTGGCACGCTGGGCGGACCTGTTACTGGTCGCCCCAGCAAGCTGCGATACTTTGGCCAAATTCGCTGCCGGTCTGGCCGATGATTTGCTCAGTACACTTTATCTGGCGACCAACGCACCGGTCTGGGTAGCGCCAGCCATGAATCAGCAGATGTGGGCAGCCAAGCCGACGCAACGTAACTTAGCCACTTTGATTGAAGATGGTGTGCATGTGATTATGCCGGATGCAGGTTCACAGGCCTGTGGTGATGTAGGTTTGGGCCGTATGCCAGAACCGAAAGATCTGGCACGTCAGGTAACCGAGTATTTTCATAAGGCACAACGAGCGATTGCAGAAAAATTTGGTCAGCTTGCAGGAAAGCGGGTTACGATTACAGCAGGTCCAACGCGTGAAGCGATTGACCCGGTTCGTTATATTTCCAATCACAGTACCGGAAAAATGGGTTTTGCCTTGGCGGCAGCCTGTTATGCTGCCGGTGCGGATGTAACACTGATTGCAGGACCAGTGACGCTGGATACGCCAAATGGCGTCAAACGTAAAAATGTCAGCTCAGCCGTGAAAATGCTGGATGAAAGTCTGCATATGTTAGAACAGGGCTGTGATATTTTCATTGCGACCGCTGCAGTTGCGGATTACCGCGTAGCACAAGTGGCAGAACATAAGATTAAAAAAGCCGGTGATGAGCTGAATGTCGCACTGATCAAAAATCCGGATATCGTTGCAACCATTGCTCAACAGGAAAAACGTCCATTTATGGTTGGCTTTGCCGCAGAAACACGAAATATTGAAGAATATGCAGCTGGCAAACTGGTCGCTAAAAAACTGGATATGATTGCCTGCAATGACGTTTCCCGTGCAGATATTGGCTTTGCCTCAGATGAAAATGCCATGACGGTATTCTTTGCAGAATCTTATCATATGGAAAAACGTGATCTGGAAAAGGCTTCCAAACAGGAAATTGCCCAGCAACTGGTTGAAGCCATTCATGATGCCCTACATCATGATCCTTCTAAGGATGATGATTTCTAAGTTATTTTATAAAAAAGCCCTGCATAGTCAGGGCTTTTTTATTTCTGCAGAATTGACTAAATGTTCAAAAGAAAACCAAGTATTTTGACCTTGAAAGACACTTTTGGCTATTTCGTGCCCAGTTTGAAAAAGATAAAATCACCCTATAAGGATCAGAATTTTTTTATTTTCCAGCCTCACTAATTTGAGCACTGGGGGTGGTATGAAAAGAATAAGTCTATTGTTTCTGACCTTGCTATTGTTTTCCTGCAGTTACTTTGTATCTATTGATGAACTGTCGCGCAATATTCAGTCTCAGATGCAACGTGAATTTAATTCCAGTTTGGATTATCGCCATTACCGGTTAAAAGTCATGGATGTAAAAATCATGGAACGTTCTGGTGATCATTTTCAGGCCATTTCCCAGATACAGTATCAGGGCCAATCTTTTCCAGTTAAGGTCTCTATCCAGAAGGTGGAGCAGGGTTATAGCTGGCAGCTGGAAGATGATGCTTTTGCCTTTATTGATGAAGTTGAAATTCAGCGTTATGAACAGCAGTTACAGCAGGAACTGGCTATGATTTCTGCAGAATTCGAACAAGATGAAGGTTTTGGGGACGAGAAGGTCAATGAGATCACTGAGGCTGCAACGCGGGAATCCAGGACGACATCACAGCGGGTTGAAGAACCCATTCCTGTGGGAAATATTACCGCTTATACACAATAAATTCTCTAGTCAAAAAACCTTAATAAAAAAGCACCGGGGAAACGGTGCTTTTTAAATTAAAGATTCTGGGTTTGCTGTTCGAGCAGGTAGTCTTCAGTGCGTTTGATCGCCTCCTGAATATTGAACAAGGCATTTTCTACATCTTTTAAGGTTTTGGCATTACCACCGCTTAATGCCTGACGCCATTTACGCGCACCTGGCAAGTTCTGGAACAAGCCTAGAATATGACGGCTAATAATCGAGAGTGGTGCACCTTCTGCCATACGCTGGGCAATATACGGCATCATTTGTTGCATGATCTCAAAACGATCAGGAGCTTCAAGATTCCAAAGTTGGCCTAACTCGGCCAGTAAATACGGATTGTGATAGGCTTCGCGACCAATCATTACGCCATCCACATGTTTTAAGTGTTCAACCGTTTCCGCATAGGTTTTGATCCCGCCATTGATTTCAATCAGCAGCTCAGGACGTTCCTGTTTTAAAAGGTAAACATCTTCATAACGTAATGGGGGAACTTCACGATTTTCCTTCGGGGATAGGCCTTGTAACAGGGCAATTCGGGCATGCACGATAAAATTATTACAACCCGTCTTCGCTACGGTATCGACAAAATGCAGCATCTCTTCATAAGACTGCATATCATCAATCCCGATACGATGTTTCACCGTCACCGGAATATCCACGGCATTGCGCATCTCACCAATACATTCTGCGACTAGATCAGGCTCCGCCATCAGGCAGGCTCCAATTTTATTGTTTTGTACCCGGTCACTTGGGCAGCCGACATTCAGGTTGACTTCGTTATACCCCCAATCCTGTGCCATTTTGCTACAGGTGGCCAGGTCTTTGGGATTAGAGCCACCAAGCTGTAACACAACTGGCTGTTCTTGCTGATTAAAGTCCAGATGACGTTTGGCATCACCATGAATGATGGCACCTGTCGTTACCATCTCGGTATAGAGAATAATATTGGGATTAAACAGACGTGCAAAGAAACGATAATCTTTGGTGGTCCAATCCATCATCGGGGCTACGCTGATTCTCGGAGATTGAGTGTTTTCAATGTTTTTGTTAATAGTCATTAAAAATCATACCTTTAATCTATATTCTGCAACCTGCGAGAATTTGTTTGAACCTGTGTTTAGGTGGGTGAATCCGTTTGCATTTACACCAAATTTTACACCATAATAGAAAAAATAGCTTTTGGTGTAAATTATGGGTTCAATTACAGCAAGGAAAGGTGCAGATGGTAAAGTTAACTATCGTGCTGCGATTCGAATCACTCGAAAGGGCTTTCCTGCTTTTTCTGAAAGTAAAACATTTCACTCAAAGAAATTAGCTGAAAACTGGATTAAGAAAAGAGAAGTCGAAATTCAAGAAAATCCTGATATTTTGCTTGGCAAAGAAAAGTTGATTGATCTGACCTTATCAGATGCCATAGATAAATATTTGGATGAAGTCGGGAGCGAGTACGGAAGGACGAAACGCTATTCTCTGCTCTTAATTAAGAAGCTACCAATTGCGCGCAATATTATCACAAAAATAAAATCAGTACATTTGGCCGAGCATGTGGCTTTAAGGAAGGGTGGAATTCCGTACCTCGATCTTGAACCTATTGCGACTAGTACACTGCAACATGAGCTTTTACATATCAGAGGTGTTCTTTCTCATGCTGCTGTTATGTGGGAAATGGATATTGATTTAAATAGCTTTGATAAGGCTACTGCTCAGTTAAGAAAAACACGTCAAATATCCTCCAGTCAAAAAAGAGACCGACTGCCTTCGAGAGATGAATTGATTGCATTGACGAAGTATTTTGCAGAACGATGGAAGCTAAATCGTTATGGCTCTAAATACCCAATGCATTTGATTATGTGGTTTGCAATTTTCTCATGCAGACGTGAAGCTGAATTAACACGATTGTATCTTCGAGATTATGACCCACATCATTCAACGTGGAAAGTGCATGATTTAAAGAATCCTAATGGTTCTAAAGGTAATCATAAGTCATTTGATGTACTTGATCCTTGTAAGGTGCTGATCAAAAGACTGAAACATTCAGAAGTTCGAGAACGGATGCTAAAGCTTGGACATAATGAAAATTTGTTATTGCCTTTGAATCCCAAAAGTTTGGGTAAAGAGTTTAGAGAAGCTTGTAAAATTTTGGGGATTGAAGATTTACGATTTCATGACTTGAGACATGAAGGCTGTACTCGATTAGCTGAACAGAGTTTTACTATTCCTGAAATTCAGAAAGTAAGTTTGCACGATTCTTGGGGGAGTTTACAGCGTTATGTATCAGTGAAAGCGAGAAGAAATATATTACAGTTGGAGGAGGTGCTACGCCTCATCGATGAAACGTAGCAAAATCTTTGGATGCCTCTGAATATTGCTTATCCAAGACAGCAGCAAGATCCTTAATGTGTACCAAAAATGGAGCACGTTTACTTTTATCTATTTTGAATACTGAGAAAGGGAATTGTTGATTATTCGCTTTTCTCAGTGCTTCGGCTTTGCTGAGGTGGGGATAATAGTCAGAAACTACTGTCATTAGTTCAACGGTCATAGAACGATACTTTATAAAAAGTAGTTCGGTAGTATTAATTTGAAAGCAATTCATGAAGTGGGTATTCCATACATAAAACTTTTTTAATTTGAATGGGTCACCTTTGAAGTAAGGCTGACCATCCCTATGTCTTAATCTTATTTTTTTGATGTAGGTCTTTATGTAATATAGGACTTACGCACTGTTATTTATAGACTCTCTGTGGTAGCAGATGATTTTTATCGAGAATAAAGTCATCAATGAAGTTTTTGATAATTGGTCTAAATAATTTCTTCTGCCAACGATATACATTTTC